>NZ_JBEXNW010000031.1:0-109079 GCF_040611295.1 Streptomyces sp. NPDC002935 | reverse complement strand
CGGCATGCGATCACCATATGAGCCTGAGCAGCTCGGCCTACTGGCTTCAGCACGACCGACGTACGGCGAGATCGGACGCTCAGCTTGGGAAGCTGATGTGATCTAGACATGGCTGCCGGGCCTGAGCTGTGGCGGAGCAGCGCCAGCCGAACGTCGACCGCCGATCCGGTACCCCGTTGTTCTCCGTCCTTCCCCGCTGAGTCTGGCACGGTTCTGGCACGACCTCTTCGTCTCCAACTATCGTCCGCGTGGTCATCGAGAGCTGGTGGACTGGTCGTTCGGCCATCGACGGCTCTTGACGGTCGGCTGTGGTTGCGATGGTTGCTGTACGGCAAGGCCGTGTCCCACCGAGCGGTGTGGCAGCGATCTCCTCTCGTGACTCGTCTACACCAACCTGCTGACCGTTGGGGATCGTCGATCGGCGTCGTAATCGTGCCACTACATCACGTTGCGGGATGTGGCCCTTAATTCGTCCCAATCTGCGGTGGGTGCGACCACGTTCTGGGAATCTAACCAGCAGAGGTTGCATGCCGATGATGGGGTGATGTGCGGTGCACGTGCTGATCAAGGTTGACGGCGACGTCCACGGTCGGGGCTTGATGCCTTGGCTCCATGCCGATCCGGTGTCGAAGCAGGCAGCGCTGTCCGTGATGTCCGGCGACCCTGGGCAGATGGGGGGTGGGGAGATCATCCAAGCTGTTGTGCAAGATTCGACTGCTCTTGGCAGCCTACTCGTGGCGGTTGGGACCTGGTGGGACGCCCGCCGCCGTCGACCGGGAACACCGCCTGTACAAGTGATGATCGAATGCGGTGACATCAGCATGACTGTCACTGGTGCCGACCCCGCCGACGTTCACCGCATCGTGCAAGCCCTCACCAGCGGCGACGGGACGGTCAACTCCCGATGACGCTCCAGGACCCATCAGGCTCTCGTGCTGTCCTGATCGGAACCTACGCCGACTGCGGCAGCCTCGGCGAATGGGCCAAAGATCTGCCCGGCGTCGCTGAAAACCTTATTGAACTTCGCAAGATCCTGACCAACGGGTCGGTGTGGCGAATCGACCCTGATCACTGCGTCCACCTGTCACAACCCACCGACCCAAGGGGCGTACTACGCGCGGTGGAGAAGGCCACGGTCGAGGCAACTGATACGCTCCTGATATACCTCACTGGCCATGGACTCCTCGACGAGGATAACCAGCTCTATCTTGCCCTACCCGGCGCTACCGCCGAATACGAATGCCTTTCCTATAATGACATTCGAAGGTGCATCCGCAGACACCGGAAGGCCGCACGCTCAATCGTTATAATCGACTGCTGTTACAGCGGCCAAGCCATTGACGGCGTCGGCGGCATGGGAAATGCCTCGCGCGGCTACGAAGAGGTGGTTAAAGATAGCACCCTAATTGGTGGCGCTTGCGTCCTGACTGCATCCGCCGCTACCCGAAAAGCTATCGCAGTACCCGGGGAACGCTTCACCGCCTTTACCGGCGAACTCATTTCCATTCTCTGCGACGGCATACCCGGCGGTCCTGAGTATCTTGACATGGGTACCATCTACGGCGAGCTTCAACAGCGCCTCGACCGCCCCGGAATTCCGGAACCCAAATTCGGCAGCAATGCGCACGGTGCTCGCATTGTGTTCTCCCGCAATCCTGCCTACCAACTGCTGGCGCCACTGTCTTTGGCAGTATTGAGTGAACCCGAACACCCGGCGAAGGCGGCGCTCCGTAGAGCGGAAAAAACCCTCAGGTCCCAGAATATCACAGAGCGAGTATCGGGAATCGCATACCTAGATCAGTTGGCGAGGATGGCCCCAGGTTTCCACTCTGACATCGGAAACGTCCTGGCGGCATTCATGCGAGAGCGATCGCGGGAATCTGTCGAAAACTCACCAAACTTGCCAGAAGATATCCAGAAATCCCTGGATTTAATTCGGATTGTCGGCGGCGATGGCCTCGATCTATCCGGAATTCGATTGAGTGGAGCGGATTTACACGGCATGTCATTGCGTGGAGCGAACCTGAATCAGGCAGATCTGAGTTGCGCAAATTTGGAAGAAGTGGATCTGTATGGAGCTACTCTAGTAGCCGCAAATCTGATGTCAGCCAACCTGGACGGAGCGAAACTCTGGGAAATCGACCTTAGCTCTGCGAATCTGACTGACGCATCCACGGAATATGCTGACATAGAAATACGAAATACCATTCTAGATAATGCAACTACAAATGATGACATTCGTCGCAGGATTCATGACGAAATGAGGTATGACGCTTTCCATCGAGCTAATTCTCAATATCCCTATATTTGGTAGCTGTCGGTTATGGGGCACCTGACGTTCCGTGCATGGGATGCTATTTCCCACTGGGTGTGGGTGCTCGATGTAGCGCGTTCGGCCACGAGGGGAGGGTGAAGCTGTCATGGCTGGCGCGCCGGCGTTTCTGTCCTCAGCCACCGAAAGTCAGCCACGACGGTGGGTGCGGCGAACGATCACCCGTCACGTGTGTTTCCAGCAACCCCGTGGCGGCCTCAGCCACGCTTCTTCGATGCGTCACGGCCGGATCCCTCACCCGGCCTGAGCCTTGCCGACGCAGCTTCATGACGACCGGCACGCCTGCGGTTTTTTGAGAGCCATCCGGTCTTGGAGCCGACTGCCCAGACATGAGGGACCCCTTCTACGGCAAGCGGCTGATTGCTGTGCGTGCGGCACGGGCGCTGGCCGGGCTGGAGCGGGGCGGAGACAGGAGCGCAGGCCCGGCCGGGGGCCGGGCCGCGCGCGGTGAGCGGAGCGAGCCGCCTTGAACCAGTAGAGAAAGTTGTAACTCAGTCGGTCGACTGAGGCCTGTCTTGTCTCGGCTGATGCTTGACGTTGTGGCTTCACCTGATGCTTGACACCGCTTGCCTCGGCTTGGCTGTGCGCGTCTGATCGGCGTGTGCAGGGAGGGCCGGGGCCGTGCTGGTGGAGTTGAACGTGGTCGAGCAGCGGTATCACGCGGTGATGGAGGGCGGCGCTAAACAGGTCGGGGAAGGAGTCGATGTCGGGCTGCTTGTCGGCTGTGGCCATCGAGTCATTGACTGCCGCGAGCCCGGGGGTGTGTCACGAAATCAGTAACCAGACGGCACCTCTCGTCCGGCACGCGTGATGCCCTCGCGCGACCTGCGGAGACGCCATGTTCACTCCTCCCTCGGTCTCCTAACTCCCGCCGGACAAAGCAAAGTTGATCAGCTACAGTGGGGTGTGGCGAGGGGCTCAGTGTGCCCTCGTGACGATATAGCTCCTGTCCTGCCGGACGGGAGCTTTTTCCATGCCCACGAAGGCCCTGCGCTCCTCAGCGCGGGGCCTTTTGCGTTTTCCGCGCCGAGGAGTCCTGTGTCCGTCCTGCTGTCATCACTCGATCCGCACGTGCTGCTGCTGGTCATGAGCAGCCTGTTGGGTATCACCCTGATCAAGGCATGCCTGAAGTACGCCATCACCCGGATGGTGCTCAAGAAACTCACCGACGGTCAGGATCTGGCGCGAGTCCTCATCGCACTCGCCCTGCTCTTCGGCGTTCCCGCCCAGCCGGATTCCCTGCCACCGACACCGCCGACAGAGCAGAGTGAGAACCAGGACGGGACTTCTGGAGGTGCGGCATGACCCGGCGCAAGGTAGTGCCCGACACGTTCGCGGAGGACCGGGTCGTACGGATCCTGTTGGCCGAGCAACTCGACTCGGTGCTCAACACTCTCAGCGAACGCGAAGTGCACGTCGTCACCGCCCATGTCGCGTTGTGCGTCCCAGCCCATGTGATCGCCCAGGAACTAGGCCTCACCATCCGCCGCGTCCTGGGGATCAGTTCAAAGACGATGTCGAAGCTGCGGCATAGGTCCCGCAGCCAGGCGCTCACAAATTATGACCTTGAAGACGGGGGCGATGGTCCCCTCTCCGCACCCTCCAGAAAAGTGCAGGAGATCGCCGGTACATACGGCGTGAACGCCTTTATCCCGTGTGCGTATGAACCCTGCAGGATGCGGTTTCTCGGACGGCCGCCGGGACAGGTCGGCCGCCCCAGAAAGTACTGCTCGGACTCCTGCCGCCAGAACGCATGCCGAGCTAGGAGGCGCGCCGGAAGACAGGAACCGTGACTACCGTGGACACCGTCACCCAGGCCACGGAACGCCACCTCAAGCCCCATCCCCCGCCCGCAGCTCCCCCTCCCCGCACTCCACGATCTCCGTCATCACCCGCGGTCCCTCCGCGAGGTCGACGACCGCGGCAACGTACAGGGTGCGCTCCTCGAAGGGGGGCTGGTCGTTGCGGTGGACGACGACGGACCAGGTGTAAAGGGTGGCCCGGCTGCTCGCTGGCTCTCAGCTCTTGGGGTAACCCATGGAATGCCGGTGTACAGCGCGAACAGGATGCCGGACAGTACCTTCCGATCGTCCAGACACTTACGCCTTCAAGTGCCAGCCCGTTAGGAGTTCTAAGGCTTGAAGTGGTATGCACAGGATGGGAGTTCGATGCCCTGTCGGTGTGCGAGCGGCACGAAGAGGACTGGGCGGATCGTCCAGGTGATGCGTGTGCCGGCGTGGGTCACTGAGACTGTGCAGGGCTCCATGCGTGCGAGGGCTCTCCGGGTCCGGATGCGTCCCTCGTACAGCCAGGCCCACGCTTCGTCGGAGGCGTCGGCGTCGAGCGCCGGCGAGATCGTGCGGAGAGCAATCGCTACCCACCGGTCGGCCTGGGGCGCCGTATAGGCGTCGAAAGATGCACGGAGCTCTGGCGGTTCACCTTCGGCAAGTTCTTCGGTCCAGCACTCGCACCAGTAGCCGCGCCGCGGCTTGTCCATCAGCACGGGTGGCCTCCCCTGCGGGCCCAGGTGAAGAGCTCCGCGGTGACCGTGTGGCCGCCGTCGCTGTCGTGGACGACGACGCGGTGCGCGATCACGCTGACCATGCCCAACCCCCGCCCGTGCTCGGCCTCCTGGTCCTGGTGCTCGATGGCCGGAGCCGATCCCGTGCCTCCGTCATCCGTGACCGACAGGGCGATCACCTGCGAGGAGACCGCGAGCGCGAGATGGAAGCTGCCCGACTCCTTGCCGCTGGCGGTGTGAAGGATCGCGTTAGCACTCAGCTCGCTCACGATCAGGGCCGCATCCTCGGCTAAGGGTGAGCCGCGCAGGATGTCGCGGGTCCAGCGGCGGGCCCTACTTACCTCTTCTGGAAATCCTGGGCAAGTGAGTCCCCAGACCCGCGCAGTGCTCGTATACTCGTGCATACAAGTTCCTTCGTGCTGGTAGGCCGCCATGTGCAGCGGGTTCGGGCTAGACGAGTTTCACGCCGTCGTGGGCGCGGATGGCCGGCGGGGATGCCGCGTCGAGTGCGTCCAGGACGCGGATCGCGTACGCCTCGTCGGCGAGGTCGGTGACTTCTTCGCGGGTGGCCCAACGCAGTGCGCGGGTCTCGTCCCCAGTGGTGGGCGAGCCGTCGGCGGCTTCGCAGCGGAAGACCAGGGAGACGATCAGGCCCGTCATGTTCTTGTAGACGCCGGTGAGGGTCGTGGGAAGCGCGATCTTGATGCCGGTTTCTTCGAGTACTTCGCGCTGAAGTGCCTCGGGGAGGGTTTCCTCCCGCTCGACAACGCCACCCGGAGGTTCCCACCGGCCGTTGTCGCGCCGCTGGATCAAGAGGGCCCGGCCCTGGTCGTCGACGATGACTCCGGCAACGCTCACGGAGTGCGGACGGTCAGCGGTCACGTTCCTCGGCCCTCTCAGATGGCTAGGCTCTCCACCGTAGCAACAACACTCGCCCACTCGTCTAGATACCTAAAGGAGTACTCGTGACCTCACTTCCGTCCCTGCTCGGCGATCTGGACCCCACGAGCGATCGTGCGGTGTTCCGGCAGATCGCTGACCAGCTGCGCGAGGCCATCGACCGTGGGCGATTCAAGGAGGGTGAAAAGCTCCCCTCGGAAGCCGAACTCGTCGAGCACTACGGCGTCTCCCGGATGACCGTCCGGAACTCCTTCTCCATCCTCCAGGGCGAGGGCCTGGTAGCCGCTGAGCACGGCAAGGGCGTCTTCGTCCGGCCGCGTCCGCCCGTCCGCCGGCTGGCCTCCGACCGGTTCGCCCGGCGTCACCGTGAGCAGGGGAAGTCGGCGTTCATCGTCGAGGCGGACGCCGCGGGCAGTCATCCGCAGGTGGACAGTCTTGAGGTCAAGGAGGAGAAGGCCAGTCAAGACATCTCCACCCGGCTCGGGTCCGTACGGCGCGTGCTCGCCCGTCGGCGCCGGTACCTGCTCGACGGCCGACCGGTCGAGTTCGCCACCTCGTACCTCCCGCTCGACATCGCGCGCGGCACGCAGATCGCCGAACCCAATCCTGGCCCCGGTGGCATCTACGCCCGACTTGAGGAGCTGGGCCACCACCTCGACCACTTCGAGGAGGAGATCCGCGCCCGAATGCCCTCGCCGACCGAGGTCAAGACGCTCCGACTGGCCTCCGGCGTGCCGGTGATCCACCTCATCCGCACCGCGTACGACACGGAGGGACGCGCCGTGGAGGTCTGCGACACCGTGATGGCGGCGGACGCGTACGTCCTCTCCTACCAGCTTCCGGCGACCTGATCGGCGGTGCGCGAGGCCTCTTTTCGGACTCGTACACCCCAACAGCCCTACTCGTATAGACGAGTGGCCAAGTTGTGTGGCAGTGTGGTTGGCGTTCCCGAAGTCATCGGGTTCAAAGACTGCACCTTATCTAGACGAGTAGATGGGAAGAAATCTTGCGCACCATCCGTGTGGAGACCTCGGCCGCGACGATCCTGCTGACCGAGGCGCCCGAGCCCAAGGTCCGCGACCGTCAGACCGGCGAGATCGCGAAGGACGCCGTCAGTGGCGAGGCCCTGATGACGATCGGCGTCGTCTACATCGAGGAAGGGGAGTCGTCCCTGATCAAGGTCACCGTTCCCGAGAGCGGGGTGTCCGAAGGGCTCACGCTCGGGGCGCCGGTCTCGCTGCCCGGCCTCGTGGCCCGGCCGTGGGAGAGCGTGTTCAACGGTCAGCAGCGGCACGGCATCGCCTACCGCTCCGCCGCCGTCACTCCGGCCGTGTTCCCGGCCGCCATGGGGGCCACGGCCTGATGACCGACCTGACAACGCTCCTGGAGGTGGGTGGTCCTGTCGCCGCGCTCGGCGGCGCGGCTGCCTACACCCGGGCCAAACACCCGGGCGTCTACTGGTCCACGGTCGGCCTGCCGATATCCACGGCCCGGCTGCTCGGTTCGTACAGCTCGGTCATGGAGGCGTGCGGGCTGACCGTGGCTCCGTCCCGGCTGCGGGTCCTGGCGGTCAAGGCCACCACCCGCCGTGAGGTCCGGCCGGTACCGCCCCGCCGGGGCATCATCCGCCCCACGTCGACCGGGTTACGCCTGCGCCTCCGGCTCGCCCCAGGACAGGAGCCGGCGGACGTGGCGGCATCGGCCGAACGGCTGCGGCACGCCTGGGGAGTTCACGCCGTGTACGTCAGCACGGTCAAGCCCGGCGTGGTCGAACTCCGGCTCGTCGGCTTCGACGTTCTGCGGCGCGTGCGGATGCCTCGCAAGGTTGCGTCCGGGCTCCTCAAAGTGCCCGTGGCCCTGCGCGAGGACGCCACCCCGTTCGTACGCGACTACCGCGCCATCCCTCACCAACTCACCCTCGGCGCAACGCTCTCCGGTAAGTCCATGTACCTACGCCACCTCGTCGCCGGTCTCGCCCGGCAACCCGTCGCCCTGGTCGGCATCGACTGCAAGCGCGGCGTGGAACTCTCCCCCTTCGCCCCACGGCTCTCTGCCCTGGCCACCGACCCCGAGCAGGCAGCCGAGCTGCTGCCCGCGCTCATCCAAGAGATGGAGGAGCGGTACGAACTGATCAAGGCCCGTCAGGGACTCGCCCCGAGTACGCCCGACGAGGAGATCACCTCAGACGTCTGGGGGCTTCCCGAGGACGAACGCCCTGTCCCGATCGTGCTGTTCGTCGACGAGGTGGCCGAACTCTTCCTCGTCGCCACACGCAAGGACGAGGAACGGCGCGACGAGATGGTCACCCAGCTCATCCGACTTGCCCAGCTCGGCCGCGCCTCCGGGATCTACCTGGAGGTCTGCGGGCAGCGCTTCGGCGCCGAACTCGGCAAGGGGGCGACCATGCTCCGGGCCCAGTTGACCGGCCGTGTCTGCCACCGCGTCAATGACGAAGCCTCCGCCAAAATGGCCCTCGGCGACATTGCCCCCGAGGCGGTCTCCGCCGCCTGCGCCATCGCGCCCGAGAGCCCCGGCCTCGCCGTCGCGGGAGACTCCTCCGGCGGCTGGTCCCGCATCCGCACGCCGTACCTCTCGCTCGGCGACGCTGCCGAGATCTGCTGGGAGTCGGCGCACCTGGTGCCCGACCTGCCCGCGCTCAAGCCCTTCCGGCCCTACGTTCCCGTACGCCCCGTCGAGTCTCCGGCCCCGGCTGTCCAGCCTCGCCCTGTGACCGACTGAGCCTTCCTGCTCCCTCTCGGCCGGCGTGACCGTCTCGCGCCATGTCCCTACCCCCGCCATGCCTGAATCAGGAAGGAGCCGCAGCATGCGCGCCCAACTGGCTCGTATCGACGCGGTGCTCGTCCAAGCGGTCATCGCCGCCGCGCTGTCGTTCGCCCACCTGCACGATGTCGCCTCGGCGGCCGGTCAGGACGGGTGGAAGGCGTGGGCGTATCCCGTCTCGGTCGATCTGCTGCTCGTCGCGGCCTGGCGACGGCTCCGGGCTGGTGACGCAATCGCCGCTGGGTGGTGCTGGTTCGTCATCGCGCTCGTCGCATCCCTCGGCGCGAACGTCGCCACCGCCGGGCTCCTCGATCTGGACCAGGTCCCGGCGTGGCTTCGCATCCTCGTCGCGGGCTGGCCCGCGGTCGCCTTCCTCGGCGGCACGCTCCTCGCCCACTCGGTTCCAGAGCCTCACGAGGAGGCCGAGGACGCCACGGATCAGGAGGACGTGCCCGAAGTCGTACCGGAGCTCCCCGCGCAACCGACATCCGAACCGACCCCAACTCCGCCTGCCGTATCCGTCCCGGCCGCTCTGGTCGAGCACGCTCGCAAGGTCGCCGCCGAACACCAGGCCCGTACGGGAGCGGCCATCGACGCTCCGACCCTTCGCGCCCGCCTCGGCGTCCCTGCCCCCATGGCCGACGCCATCGCCGCTCAGCTCTGAAAGGAGATCCGCGTGACCGCCAATCGCCGCTTCCGCTCCGTCACCCGCATCGGCCCCGTACAGGTCGGCACGTCCTACGAAAGCCGTGGCCGCGAGAAGCACACCGCCGCCTGCACCGCCCCGCGCTGCGGCTTCTCCGCCGACTACGACAGCCGCGCCGCCGCCGAACTGGCCGCCCGCACTCACCGCTGCTCCGTCCGCTGAAAGGACCCGCTCCCGTGACCGTCAGCCTGCCGCTTGTCCTCGTCCTCGGGTTCATCGCCTGGGGAGCGATCAAGTTCCTCGGCGTCCGTACCTGGGTCGTCGTCGTGATCGCCCTGTTCGGCTTCCTGCTCTCGCAGACCTTCATGGCCCCGGCCATCGACTCCGGTACGCGATCCGGCGTGGACGTCATAAACGGCTCACACGACTAGACGAGTAGGCAAGGAGAGGTTCGCCGTATTCCTGCCCAAGTACCCCGAGAACCCGACCCCGCCGCCCGCGCACAGCCACGCCCCGGCCGATCCGGCACCCGCACGACGTGCGGTCCCGCAGGTCTCCATCAGCACCGGGGCGGTCGCGGCCGTTCTCGCCGGCGGAGTCGTCCTCACCGCGCTCCTGGCCGCCGTCGCCGTCACGGCCATCTCCGTGGCCATCGCCGCCGTGGTCCTGCGCTCGATGCTCCGCGACCACCACCGCCGCTGAAACCCGCCGAACAACAGACCCCCGGGACGGCCTCGATACCGCCAAGCATCCGCCGCCCCGGGGGCCCTACCCCTCCTAGCCGAAGCCAGAAGGAGAACGCCATCATCACCCGCTCCACACCACCACCGCTGCCCGAACTCGCCGAACTGGCCTCGCTCGGCACCATGCCCGAACTGCTGCGGCAACTCTCCGGCCTCGGCGGCTGCACCCACCCGATCCGCCTCGACGGCCACCGCACCGAGTACGACGTGAACACCCGCACCGGCGAGATCGGCAACGTCCTCCACCGACTCGACTCCGCCGGCCTCCCGGCCGGTCACCTCCTGGTCCGCTGCAACAACCGCCGCGCGACCCGTTGCGAAACCTGCGCCGAGGTCTACCGCCGCGACACCTTCCACCTGATCACCAGCGGCCTGCGCGGCGGCAAGGGCGTCCCGGAACGCGTCGCCGCGCACCCCCGGGTCTTCGCCACCTTCACCGCCCCGAGCTTCGGCCCCGTCCACAACCGCCCCACCGGCCCGGCCGGTTCGGTCCGCCGCTGCCGCTGCGGCGTCCACCACGACCAGAACGACGCCGCACTCAGCACCCCGCTCGACCCGGACACGTACAACTACGAAGCGGCTGTCCTCTGGAACGCCCACGCCGGTCCGCTCTGGCGGCGCTTCTCCACCTACCTGCGCCGCGAGGTCGCCAAGCGCGCCGGACTCTCACAGCGCGCGTTCCGCCAGTACGCCCGCGTCTCCTTCGCCAAGGTCGCCGAGTACCAGAAGCGCGGAGCCGTCCACTTCCACGCCGTCATCCGCATCGACGGCCCCGAGGGCGGCGACACACCGCCTCCGGCCTGGGCCACCGCCGAACTGCTCACCGAGGCCATCGCTGCTGCCGCTGCTCACGTTCGCGTGGACGGCCCGGTCATCGACGGACGCGCGCGCACGTTCACCTTCGGCCGTCAGCTCGACGTCCGTACGATCCGCTCCCCCGACTTCGACGGTGGCCAGGAGCTGACTGAGCGGGCTGTCGCCTCGTACATCGCCAAGTACGCCACCAAGGGAGCCGAGACCGCCACGGGAGCTCTCGACCGCCCGCTCAAGTTCCTCGCCGAACTGGCACAGCTCGACATCAGCGACCACGCCCGCCAGCTGATCCGTACCGCCTGGACTCTCGGCATGCGCAAGGAGTTAGAAGATCTCCGACTCCGGGCCTGGGCTCACATGCTCGGCTTCCGCGGCCACTTCTCCACCAAGTCCCGCCGCTACTCCACCACCCTCGGCGCCCTCCGCACCGCCCGCGCCGAATGGCGCCGCGCACAAGCCCCAGCAGCCACCGCGGGCGACATCGACACGACGACCCTCGTCGTCTCGCACTGGGTCTTCGCCGGAACGGGCCTGTCCTCGGCCGAAGCCTGGCTCGCCGCATCCCTCGAACCCGCCCCCGGAACAGAAGGAGAACCCACCCATGGCTGAGCGGCGCCTTACCGTGGCGCGCGTTCCCGACGAGCCGCGCCCCCTTCCAGCGCGGTACCTCACTCCGTTGGACGTCGCCGAACTTCTGGGCGTGCCGATCGAGACGGTCTACCAATGGCGCCGGAAGCGCACCGGCCCCCGCGGCTTCCGGGTCGGCCGGCACCTGCGCTACGACCCCGATGACGTCCGGGCCTGGGTCGAGTCCCTGATGGAAGGGGCTGTTGCCTGATGGCCGGACACATCCAAGACCGCTGGTACAAGAGCGAGACGGGTCCGGACGGCAAGGTCCGCAGGGCCAAGAGCGATCGCTACGGCTCCGGACTTCGCTACCGGGCGCGCTACATCGGCCCGGACGGTACGGAGAAAGCCAAGAGCTTTCCCGACCGGCAGAAGCGGCTTGCCGATCAGTGGCTCGCCCACATCGAGGCGGACATGGCGCGCGGGCAGTACATCGACCCGCGCGCGGCCCGGATCACCTTCCAGCAGTACGCCGAACGCTGGGTGGAGGCCCAGGGCGCTGACCCGAACACGCAGGCCTCGATGGAGTCGCAGCTTCGACTGCACGCCTTCCCGTATCTGGGTACGCGCCCCCTCGGGTCCTTCCAACCCGCCCACATCCGCGACTGGGTGCGGCAGCTTCAGAAGAACGGCGTCCGGGGCTCGTACGCCCGGACGATCTACTCCAACGTGCGCGCTGCGCTGAGCGCCGCCGTAGATGACGGGCATCTCCCCCGCAACCCGTGTGCGGCTCGCTCGGTCCGGCCGCCGACTGTCGACACGAAGCGCGTTAAGCCGTGGACGCCGGAAAGGGTCTTCGCTGTTCGCGCCGCTATGCCTGAGCGGTTCCGAGCGATGGTCGACCTGGGCGGTGGCTGCGGACTCCGGCAGGGCGAGATCCTCGGCGTCGCTGTCGACGCGATCGACTTCGAGTCGGACACGCTTCACGTGGTCCAGCAACTCAAGCTGAGCCGCAGCAAGGCCGTGTTCGCGCCGCCGAAGGGCGGCAAGCTTCGGGACGTGCCGCTCCCCGGGCCGGTCGCTGACGCCCTCCGGGCACACATGAAGGAGTTCCCGCCGGTCGAAATCACGTTGCCGTTGAAGGTCGCGGACGGTCCTCCGGTGACCAAGCGACTGATCTTCACCGGACCGCGCGGGGGTCATGTCTGGCGCACGTCGCTCAACGAGGAGGCGTGGAAGCGGGCGCTGGCCGGCGCCGGGGTGATCCCGGCCCCCGAGCGTGGACAACCGCACGTCGAGTCCCGCGAGAACGGCATGCACGCGCTGCGGCACTTCTACGCGTCGGTGCTCCTGGATGCCGGGGAGAACATCAAGGCCCTGGCCGAGTACCTCGGCCACTCGGATCCAGGGCTGACGCTTCGGGTCTACGCGCACCTCATGCCGTCGAGCCAGGAGCGTACCCGGAAGGCGATTGCGGGCACCTACGAGACGAGCAATGCGCTCACAGACCAGATAAGAAATCCGTAATGCCGAACCAGTAATCTCTAACCCGTAATGCCGAACCAGTAATCACTGACCAGTAAAGACGAACAAGCAATGCCGTTAAGGCGAAACCGTAAAGCCGATCAGTGCCGCTTAGCGACTAACCGGATCCCTGCCCCCTGCCAGGAGCGGGGATCCCTGGCTAGCGCGCAACAACGGTGGCGACGTCCCTGAAGAGCGAGGCAGCACGAGGCACCAGGGGCGGCGGGGAGTCACGTGGGTCGACACGAGACGACTCCTGAAAAGATTGGAAAGTTTGGAAAGTTTTCCAAGGTTTTCGGAGCGCTCTAGCTGTCCACGGTCGTGGACAATCTGTCCATCCAAATGGACAAGGTGGCGCCTAGCTGTGCGTTTGGTTCACACGTGACGACTATGGGAAAGTTTCCGCAGCATGCGAATGCCGCCCGTGCAGGGGCGGCATTCGCTTCCATTTCTGCGCTCGGAAACCCTAGCCAGGAACCGATCACACATGGAGGCCCCATGGTCCCACGCACAGGCGTCACCGTCGACATCCATCCTCGCGATCTGCCCATGGCGCTCGTAGGCACGGCTGGCGGCACCCTCGCCCTCTGGGCTCACGCCCCCGTCGAAGTCGCCATCCCCACGGCCCTGCTGATCGTCCTCGACATCCGCATCCGCCGCTCGCGCCGACGGATCTGACGACCCGCCGAAGCACCTGACGGCCCAGGGACGGCCCAGCCCCACCAAAAAGCCCCCGCCCTGCCAAGAAACAGCAGGTCGGGGGCTCGCTGGTGGCGCGTTACTTCTTCTTGCCCTGGTTCTTGACCGCCTCGATCGCTGCCGCTGCCGCGTCCGGGTCGAGGTAGGTGCCGCCCGGGTTGAGGGGCTTGAAGTCGGCGTCCAGCTCGTAGGAGAGGGGGATGCCGGTGGGGATGTTCAGGCCCGCGATGTCGGCGTCGGAGATGCCGTCGAGGTGCTTGACCAGGGCGCGGAGCGAGTTGCCGTGGGCCGCGACCAGGACCGTACGACCGGTCAGGAGGTCCGGGACGATGCCGTCGAACCAGTACGGAAGCATGCGGACGACGACGTCCTTGAGGCACTCCGTCTGCGGGCGCAGCTCCGGCGGCAGCGCCGCGTAGCGCGCGTCGTCGAACTGGGAGTACTCGGCGTCGCGGTCGAGCGGCGGCGGCGGGGTGTCGTACGAGCGGCGCCAGAGCATGAACTGCTCCTCGCCGTACTCGGCGAGGGTCTGGGCCTTGTCCTTGCCCTGAAGGGCTCCGTAGTGACGCTCGTTCAGGCGCCAGCTGCGGTGGACCGGGATCCAGTGGCGGTCCGCGGACTCCAGGGCCAGCTGCGCGGTGCGGATCGCGCGCTTCTGGAGCGAGGTGTGGACCACGTCGGGCAGCAGGCCGGCGTCCTTGAGCAGCTCACCGCCGCGCACTGCCTCCTTCTCGCCCTTCTCGTTGAGGTTGACGTCCACCCAACCGGTGAACAGGTTCTTCGCGTTCCATTCGCTCTCGCCGTGGCGGAGGAGGATCAGCTTGTACGGTGCGTCGGCCATGGCTCCGAGCGTAATCGAACCCCGCGACCGCTCGCGCCCTCGGCCATCAGTCGGACACGGGAGTCGCCGCCTCGCCGCTCCCGGCTTCCCGCGCCGTCCTTCAGTTGACGGCATCTGTTAATTGAGTGGCTCTCCGAGGCAGCCCGCTCGTAAGTTGTGCGCACCGCCCGAGCCGCTTACATCCGTGGGGGATCCATGCCACACGCCGTCCTGAGACGTGCCGTCCGGGAGACCGTCTCAGGGCTCCCCCGCGAGTTCTGGTGGCTGTGGACCAGCACACTCGTCAACCGGCTCGGGGCCTTCGTCGCCACCTTCATGGCCCTGTACCTGACCCTCGACCGCGGCTACTCCGCCTCGTACGCGGGTCTGGTCGCGTCCCTGCACGGCCTCGGCGGCGTGGTCTCCTCGCTCGTCGCCGGAGTGATGACCGACCGGTTCGGGCGGCGGCCAACGCTGCTCGTCGCGCAGGTGTCGACGGCCGGTTCGGTCGCGCTGCTCGGCTTCATGCACCACCCGGTGGCCATCGCCTCGGTCGCCTTCCTGGTCGGCATGGCCAGCAACGCCTCCCGGCCCGCCGTGCAGGCGATGATGGCCGACATCGTCCGGCCCGAGGACCGCGTCCGCGCCTTCTCCCTCAACTACTGGGCCATCAACCTCGGTTTCGCCGTCTCCTCCATGGGCGCCGGCTTCATCGCCGAGTTCAGTTACCTCGCGGGCTTCCTCATCGAGGCCGGCATGACCCTCGTCTGCGCCTTCGTCGTCTTCGCGAAGCTCCCGGAGTCCAGGCCCGTGCAGGTCGCCAAGGAGACGGAGCCCGCGGTCGGGCTCGGGACCGTGCTGCGCGACGGACGGTTCATGAGCGTCGTCGGGCTGTCGTTCCTCGTCGCCCTCATCTTCCAGCAGGGCTCCGTCGGACTGCCGGTCGCCATGGGCCGAGCCGGTTTCACCCCGGCCGACTACGGCACGGCGATCGCCGTCAACGGCGTACTGATCGTCGCGCTCCAGATCCCGGTCAGCCGTTTCATCGAGCACCGGGACCCCAAGCGCCTCCTCGTCATCTCGTCGCTGCTCGCGGGATACGGGTTCGGGCTCACCGCCTTCGCCGGGTCGCTGGGGGTCTTCACGCTCACCGTCTGCGTGTGGACCCTCGCCGAGATCGTCAACGCCCCGACGCAGACAGGTCTCGTCGTCCGCCTCTCCCCCGTCCACGGCCGCGGCCGCTACCAGGGCATGTACACCCTCTCCTGGGCGCTCGCCGCGCTCATCGCCCCCGTGATGTCCGGCGTCGTCATCGACCGCTTCGGCGCGGCCTGGCTCTGGGGGCTGTGCGCGGTGGTCGGCACGGCGGCGGGGCTCGGATACGGGCTGCTCATGCGGCGGCTCCCGGCGGAGGAGTCGGTGCGTGAGCACGTACGCGAGTCGGTACGGGAGCCCCTTCAGACGTCGCTCGCCGACGAGGTGGTCGTCGAGGTCGGCCCCGCCGCCGTGGGCTGCGGCCCAGCGGTGGAGGCCGCCCCGGCAACCCGCACGGAGTCCGCCCCGGCCTGAGAACCGAGCCCCGGGCCGGGGTGTCCGTCTACCCCCCTTGAGCCCCCGCCCTCACGGATGCATCCGCGCCCCCTTCACCACCTTGTCCACCGCGCTCCGCGGCCCATGGACCGCGAGACCCACCAGGTCCAGGTCACCGGTCCGTACGGCCCGTACGGCCGTACGGTTGTCCCGATCGTTGCCCGTGGCGAACAGGTCGGACGTGAAGAGCGCCCGCGGCAGCGCGCGGGAGAGCGCGCGGCCGTGGGCGGCGGTCAGCGTCTCCTTGGACGCCTCGAAGACCATGACGGGCTGGCGGAACATCGGCAGGTAGGCGACCGCGTCGGCGTCCTCGTAGGGCTCACCGATCACCTCGGGGACGGCCGTGCCCAGGCCGCTGACAAGGAAGGCGGTCACATTGAGCCGCTGCCAGGGCTCCAGGTCTTCGCGCAGAACGACGGCGATCTTCGTGTCGAAGCGGACGGGTGCGTCGTCGGAGACGTTCATGCTGCTCACGCTGCTCATGCACTGAGACTGCCGACCGGCGTACGTCCTCGTCTTGTACGTTCTTTGCATGGCCCCCCGGCGGGAGATCTCCGCGTGGCGCCCGAGCATCCCGGGCGTCGTCGAGGTCTTCCACGCGCACTACACCGAGTACGCGTACCCGATGCACGTGCACGAGGCCTGGACTCTGCTGATCGTCGACGACGGCGCCGTCCGGTACGACCTCGACCGGCATGAGCACGGCACCCCGCACGACACGGTGTCCCTGCTGCCGCCGCACATCCCGCACAACGGTGCGCCGGCCACCGAGCACGGCTTCCGCAAGCGGGTCCTCTACCTGGACAGCTCGCGCCTGGCCGACGACCTCATCGGGCCGGCGGTGGACGGGCCCGATCTGGTGGATCCCGTACTGCGGCGCCGGGTCGGGCAGATGCACACGGCGCTCGCGCACCCCGGGGACGAGCTGGAGGCCGACAGCAGGCTGACGCTGATCGGGGACCGGCTGCGCGGCCTGCTGCGGCCCCGGTCGGCCGTGGAACCCTCGCGCCCCGACCGACCGCTCGCCCAGCAGCTGCGCGAACTCCTCGACGCACGGCTCGTCGAGGGGATCGCCCTCGACGAGGCCGCACGGCTCGTGCACGCCCATCCCGCCCATCTGGTCCGGGCGTTCAGCGGCGCGTTCGGCATCGCCCCGCACCAGTACCTGATGTCCCGCCGCGTGGACCGCGCCCGCCGCCTGCTGCTCGACGGACGGCCACCGGGCGAGGTGGCCACCGCGACCGGCTTCTACGACCAGTCCCATCTCACCCGCCATTTCAGGCGGTTGGTGGGAGTGACTCCGGGCCGGTACGCACGGTCGTGAGCGGTACCGGACCGGTGACCGCGGCCCTGGGCCGGGTCTGGAGGCCGCGTTGGGCCTCGTACAGATTGCGCGGCCGTACGACGTCCGTCGTCCCGTACAGCTCCAGGCGGGAGTGCAGGTCCCCGGTGAAGTCGGGTACGTCGATCTGGTCGAACTCGGTGACCTCGTTGACGCCGACGGTGGCGCTGTAGGGAGCGAGGCCGTCGATCTTCATCAGGCCGGCCCGGCCGTTGGTGACCCGGATGTTCCAGTGGGTGAAGCGCGCGCCGAACAGGGGCCCGGCGGAGGCGTCGCCGCCGTGCCGGCCGTCGTTGTCGACGGTGATGTCGGTGCGGACGTTCGCGAACGGCAGGCCGCGGTGGGAGTCGAAGGTGCCCATCCGCATGTCGCCGCGCGACCAGACGTTGTACGAGGACAGGCCCTCGACGTTGATGCCGTGCAGCTGGGTTCCGGCGGGCGCGGGGACGGTGCGTTCCTCGACGGTGAAGTCCTCGATCAGGTTGTCGTGCGAGCCCTCGCGGCAGAAGTACGGGTGGTGCGAGCCGCGTCCCGCGACCCTCGTACGGCGCAGGGTGCAGGCGGAGGCGGCGACGAGGCCGAATCCGTTGTCGACGTGGCGGACCGTGACGTCGTCCACCCAGCAGTCGTAGGCGCACTGGAGGACGACGCCGTTGTAGCCCTTGTCGAGGAGGTGCTGCGACTGCGGTGTCTCCACCGCCTCCAGGGTCAGCCCCTCCACCCCCGAGCCCGTCAGTTCCTCCACATGCGTGGTCAGTCGCGGGTCCCACTGCGGGCGTACGTCGAGCGGGAGGGGGCGTTCGAGGGTGACCCTGCGGCCGCGCACGCGCGCGATACGGACGGGCCACTCGTAGGGGACGTACGAGGTCAGTTTGGTCTTGTCGTCCCAGAAGTACGCCTCGGGGCCGGGTCCGCCGCCCGACATGTGCTCCAGGAGCGTATGGTCCGCGTCGTCGGCGAGGCGGAGGAGGACGAGCGTGCCGGGGCGCAGCTTCGAGGCGTCCGCGACGGTCACCGTCCAGGAGCCCTGGCGTGCGGGCTCGACCGTCGTGAGGGTCTGCCAGGCGTCACGCTTGTTGCCGGTCCAGCCCTCGAAGGGCCACGCCTTCGCCCTGATGGCGGCGACGAGGGAGTCCCAACGGGCCGTGGGGGCGAGCCAGATGAGGCCGCCGGCCCAGGACCAGGACGACTTGTCGCCGCCGTAGCGGGATCCGTAGGCACCGATCAGCTCGGTGAGGTTCTTGGTCGCGAGCAGCGTGGTACGGCCGCTGCCGGCGCCCCGGAGGATCACGTTCGAGTGACCGATGTGGATCAGGTCGTCGATGCGGAACGTGCCGGGCGGGATGGTGACCGTGCCACCGCCGGCCCTACCGGCAGCGGCGATGGCACGGTTGATCGCGGGAGCGCAGTCCGTCGTGCCGTCGTCGGCGACGGCGCCGTGGTCCCGGATGTCGGCCACGACGGGGCGGCGGGGGAAGCGCACCGCTCCGCGGCGCGAGCCGGCCCTGCCGACGTACGGGATCTGCGGGTGGGTGAACGGCGAGCGGGTGAACGCGCGCCAGAGCTCAGGGACTTCACCCGGCCGGGTGAGGGCGCCCGGAGCGCCCCCGGACGGCGCATCCGCGGAGGCCCCGGCGGCCGTCCCGCGCGCGGGTGACGGTGTCGGCGCCGTGGCCCCGGGCGATGCGGCGGCCGTCGCCGCACTCGCGCCGGTCACGGCGGTGGCCGCCACGGCCGTGGCGCTGCCGAGCAGGGCCCGTCTGGTGATGCCTGTGTACCCGTCCCTGTTGGTCATGCCCGTCCGCCCTTCCATGTGACTCTCGTGCGATTTCATGGATGTGAACGACGTTCAGATCTGCGTCGGCCGCGAGCATGCCACGAGGACCCCGGGCACGGAAGGGGTCACGCAAGAAGAGGTCAGGCAATGCAAGGGATCACGCAATGCCTGATGACCGGACGGTGAGGGTCAGTCGGCGGGACGCTGAGTCAGATGTGTGAACGCGTCCAGATTGCGCGTCGATTCGCCGCGGGACACCCGCCAGGCGTACTCCTTGCGGATCGCGGAGGCGAAGCCGAGCTCCAGAAGGGTGTTGAAGGAACCGTCGGCGGCTTCGAGGACGGAGCCGAGAAGACGGTCGACCTCCTCCGGGGTGACGGCGGTCAGCGGCAGCTTGCCGACCAGGTACACATCGCCGAGGGAGTCGACCGCGTAGGCGACCCCGTAGAGCTTGAGATTGCGCTCCAGGAGCCAGCGATGGACCGCTTCGCGGTTCTCGTCGGGGTGGCGGATCACGAACGCGTTCAGTGACAGCGAGTGCTTGCCGACGATCAGCGAGACCGTCGTCGAGAGCTTGCGGGTGCCGGGCAGTTTCACGACGTACGAGCCCGTCCGGGGGCTTTCCCACTCCAGTTCGGCCTCGGTGAGGACCCGCTCGATGATCGACGCTGCGTCAGCCATGAGGGGAGCGTACGTGACCCGCGTCAGGCGTGACGGGCGGGCCACCGGCGCCGGTGGTCCCGCGTCAGGCGTGGTGCGCGCGCACCCGGCGACGGTGGTCCTGCGTCGCGGCCATGTACACGTCTGCCGTCGCCGCGGCCGCGGTGTCCCAGCCGAAGTGCTCCGCGTGGCGCGCCGCGGCTGCGCCCATCCGGGCAGCCAGGGTCTCGTCGTCGGCGAACTCGCCCAGCACGCGCGCGTAGTCGGCGGGTCGGTGGCCGGGGACGAGGAAGCCGGTCTCCTGGTGACGGACGGCCACCGGCAGGCCGCCGACCTCGGCCGCGAGCACCGGCGTGCCGGCCGCCTGCGCCTCGATGGCGACCAGCCCGAAGGACTCGCTGTACGAGGGCATGACCAGCACGGACGCGGCCCGGAACCAGTCCGCGAGCTGGTCCTGCCCGACGGGCGGCCGGAACCGCACGACATCGGCGATGCCCAGCCGCGCGGCCAGCTTCTGGAGCCCTTCGGGCTTGGCGAGCCCGCTGCCGCTCGGACCGCCCACCACGGGGACGACGATCCTGCTGCGCAGCTCCGGCCGCTCGTCGAGCAGCACGGCGACCGCGCGCAGCAGCACGTCGGGGGCTTTCAGGGGCTGTATGCGGCCCGCGAAGAGGGGGATCAGGGCGTCCTGCGGGAGGCCGAGCCGGGCGCGGGCGGCGGCACGGCCGTCGGCGGGGCGGAAGCGGTCGAGGTTGACGCCCGGGTGGACGACGGCGACCTTGCCGGCCTCGGCCTCGTAGTGGCGCACGAGCTCGTCGGCCTCCTCCGCGGTGTTCGCGATGAGGCGGTCGGCGGCGCGCACGATCTGGGTCTCGCCGATGACGCGGGCGGCGGGCTCGGGGGTGTCGCCCTCGGCCAGCGCCGCGTTCTTGACCTTGGCCATGGTGTGCATCGCGTGCACCAGGGGCGCGCCCCAGCGCTCGGCGGCCAGCCAGCCGACGTGGCCGGAGAGCCAGTAGTGCGAGTGCACGAGGTCGTAGTAGCCGGGGCGGTGTCCGGCCCAGGCCTGCATGACACCGTGCGTGAACGCGCACAGCTGGGCGGGCAGGTCTTCCTTGGCGAGGCCTTCGTAGGGGCCCGCGTCGACGTGCCGGACGAGAACGCCCGGAGCCAGCTCGACGGTCGGCGGGAGGGCGGCCGTGGTGGCCCGCGTGAAGATCTCGACCTCGATGTTGATGGCGGCGAGCCGCTGGGCGAGCTCCACGATGTAGACGTTCATCCCGCCCGCGTCGCCCGTGCCGGGCTGGTGCAGGGGCGAGGTGTGCACGGAGAGCATCGCTACGCGACGGGGCCTGCGGTGCAGCCTGAGCCGTGAGGGTGCCGCCGGAGAGCGACGCCCGAGCCTGCTGACGTACTGGCTCACGTCGCGTTCCTCCTTGCTGCGGGCATGCCTTTCGGAGGACGTGTCACGCCCTCCAGGAGGTGGAACGCCGGAGGTCTCCGCTCCATTTCCTCTTTGCCGAATCATTACCGCATATCGCTCAACCGTTCGACACGGGGATGCGTCTGCCTCCCTGCCCACCGGGACCCACCAGGGTTTTCCACAGCGGGCCGGGGGTCGGCCGCGGGTTGTCCACAGGCTCGCCCGGTCCTCGCCGGGGCCGCCTACTCTCGTACGCATGACATCCCGCGCAGCGTCCCGCCCCCACTCTCGGCTTCGCTCGAGCGCGGGCACCCCCATCGTGGGTACGGTGACGCGCGGGACGACGAATCCCAACCGTCTGCGCCGCATGGACCGCTGGATCGCGGCGGTGCACGGCGCCGAACTCCGCAGGACCCCGGAGCCCAGGGCGGTCGACCTCGGCTACGGCGCGGCGCCCTGGACCGCGGTCGAGCTGCTGGCCCGTCTGCGCACCACCGCACCCCGCACCCACGTCTTCGGCATCGAGATCGAACCGGCCCGGGTCACCGCCGCCCGCCCATACGAACGCGAGGGCCTCGCCTTCCGGCACGGCGGCTTCGAGGTCCCGGTGCCGGGCCGGCCGCACCTGATCCGGGCGGCGAACGTACTGCGCCAGTACGACGAGGAGCAGGTCGCGGAGGTCTGGCAGCGGCTGCGCGCGCGGCTCGCACCGGCGGGCCACGGCTCCCGGGGCGGACTGCTCGTCGAGGGCACCTGCGACGAGATCGGCCGTCGGCACGTCTGGGTCGCCCTCGGCCCGGAAGGCCCGCGCACGGTCACCTTCGCCACCCGGCTCGGCTCCCTCGACCGCCCGTCCGACCTGGCCGAGCGGCTGCCGAAGGCCCTCATCCACCGCAATGTCCCGGGCGAGCCCGTGCACGCCTTCCTGCGCGACTTCGACCGCGCCTGGGCGGCCGCCGCGCCGTACGCCGCGTACGGCGCCCGGCAGCGCTGGATACGCACGGTCCGCGACCTGAGGGCCGACTGGCCGGTCACGGACGGGGTCACCCGCTGGCGCCAGGGCGAAGTGACAGTGCGCTGGGAGTCGTTGGCGCCCCGCGCCTGACCGGCCACGACAGCGGACGGCGGGCCCTTCGGCCCGGGGAGCCGCGGAGCGGATCGGCCCGAGAGCGCCGAACCGGTCGGCCCAAGCGTCCGGGACACGACCAGTGCGTGTCCCGCAGGGAACGATCTCCCCGAGTCGCACGTCACACACGCGAAGGGATGAGATCGTCATGCCGAAGCGGGCCTTGGGGAAGGGAGTTCGTGCCCGGCCCGCAGGCCGGGGGAGGGAGTTCTTGCCCGGCTCTGTCGCATTGCGCGCCGACATGGCACGATCCCCGAGGCGGCCGTATGTTACTGACGGTAAATCAGTTTGGGGGCGGAGTAATGGGATCCGGCAAGGGGAGCCTGACCACGGCGGCCGTGGCCCTGGCCTGCGCGTGTGCCTGCGTGGTGCTGGCGACATCAGGGACGGCCTACGCGAGCCCGGCACCGACACCGGCGCCGACCAGAACCCCCACGGCGACCCCGACACCCGTGAGCAACAAGGACCTTGAAGCGGTCCGCAAGAAGCTGGACAAGCTGTACCACGAGGCGGCGGTCGCCACGGACGCGTACAACGCCGCCGAGGAGAAGGCCGAGAAGCAGTCCGCCGAGATCGTCGATCTGGCCCGGGAGATCGTCAAGGGCCAGACAAAGCTGGACAAGCTGAAGGACCGCGCGGGTGCCGCGGCCCGCGCGCAGTACCGGGGCGGCGGGCTGCCGCCCCAGGCGCGGCTGTGGCTGAGCGACGACCCGCAGGAGTTCCTCGACGGCGCGGGGCGGGTACGGCAGGGCGAGCACGCCACCAAGGGACTGCTGGGCGAGATGACGCGCACCCAGCAGGACTTGCAGCAGTACGCGAAGGACGCCTCCGCGCAGTGGCGGAAGCTGGAGGACAACCGCAAGGCCAGGGCCGAGGCCAAGACGAAGATCAAACAGCGGATCTCCGCCGCCGAGAAGCTGGAGTCCCAGCTGGAGGAGAAGGAGAAGGAGCGGCTGGCGAAGCTGGAGGAGGAGGCCGCGTACCAGGCGCAGTCGGCCTGGCTGAGCTCCGGGGTCCTCGCGGCGATCAAGAGCGAGGCGTCCGAGGAGGGCAGGAAGGCCGTGAAGTACGCGACCGACCAGATCGGCAAGCCGTACGAGTGGGGCGCCGAGGGCCCGAAGACGTTCGACTGCTCGGGGCTCACCTCGCAGGCCTGGGCGGCCGCCGGTCACCCCATCCCGCGCACCTCGCAGGAGCAGTGGAAGCAGCTCAAGCACGTCGCCGTCGAGGACATGCGCCCCGGCGACCTGATCATCTACTTCGACGACGCCAGCCATGTCGGGATGTACATAGGAGACGGCGCGGTCGTGCACGCCCCACGTCCCGGACGCACGGTGACCATCACGGGGGCGGGTTCGATGCAGATTCTGGGCGTCGTACGACCGGACGCGTAGGCAGGCCGCGTAGGCAGGCCGCGTAGGCAGGCCGCGTAGGCCGCGGCGCGCGGCACCCGACGCCGCGCATCACAGGAAGGCGGCACGCGGGACGCACCCCGCGTGAGGCAGGGCGCCTGGCACAGCACGCGGGACCCACCGTGCCCGCAGCACGCGGGACGCACCGTGCCTGAGGGCCCGTGTCTGAGGCACGTTGCCTGAGCGCCGGTGCCTGCGGGCCCGTGGCTGAGGGGTGGTGCCTGAGGGCGGCCCGCGCCTGAGGACCACGCGTGACGCAGCACGCGTGACCCACCGCACGTGACCCACCGCACGGTTGCCCCGCCCTCGCAACCACGAGGACGTGACCTTCGTCATCCCTGGCAGAACCGCGTCCTGTCCAAATGCGTTACGGGATGCGGCATATGACGGTGGCCCTTTGCCCGGCGCCGCGCCCTACGGCATTCCGTTGCGGCACCGCCGGGCGCTATGGTCCCCGTCGGTGGGTCGAGGTCCTTCGCCCACCACGCCCTCGGGGGGAGGGAAGGAACCCAGACGATGCCCGTACCCGTACCGCGGCAGAGAGCGATCCCGGCCGTGGAAAGTGGTCTGGCTCAAGCCGTGTTCTCACCCGGCGGCCCATCCGGAGACACAACCGGCGGCCCCGCCGGGACAGCACCGGAACTTCGCGCCACGACCCCTGTAGGCAGCACCACCAACCTGACCCTCCTGGTCATCGAAGACGACCCGGCGGGTTCGCTCGGTGTGCCCGAAATGCTCGACGCGGCCGGCAAGCCGATCCGTGTCCGCACCGCCCGCAACCTCACCGAGGCCGAGCGACTGCTCACCGACGACGTCCACTGCATCCTGCTCGACCTCGCGCTGCCCGCGCCGGGACGGGCGGCGGACAGCGCCGACGAGCTGGCGACGCTCAAGCACGTGCTGCGGCTCGCGCCCGGGCACGCCGTCCTCGCGCTCACCGCGTCCGGCGACGCCGAGCGCGGCGCGGAGGCGGTGCGCGTCGGCGCCCAGGACTACCTCTTCCGCGACGAGCTGGACAGCCGGCTGCTGAGCCGCGCGATCCGGTACGCGGTGGAGCGGAAACGTTCCGACAAGGCCGAACGGCGGCTCACCGAGTCCAAGCTGCGCGCCCAGGAGAACGCCCGTCTGGAGCGCGGCCTGCTGCCGACCCCGCTGCTGGAGGGCTCCCCCCTGCGCTTCGCCGCGCGCTACCGTCCCGGTCGCTCGCGCGCGCTGCTCGGCGGCGACTTCTACGACACCGTGCGCACGGCCGACGGCACGGTGCACGCGATGATCGGCGACGTCTGCGGGCACGGACCCGACGAGGCGGCGCTCGGCGTGGAACTGCGCATCGCCTGGCGCGCGCTGACCTTCGCGGGCCTGTGCGGCGACGAACTCCTGTCCACGCTGCAGCAGGTACTGGAGCACGAGCGCGAGAACGACGAGATCTTCGCGACGCTGTGCACCGTGGACATCGCGCCGGACGGCCGCCGCGCCGGGCTCTGCCTCGCCGGCCACCCGTCGCCGCTGATCGCCCGCCCGGGGCGGCCCGCCGAACTGCTGCCGTACGAGAACAACGGCCCCGCGCTCGGTCTGCTCCCGAACGCCCGCTGGCCGCGCATGCAGGTGGAACTGGGTGCCGCGTGGAGCCTGATGCTCTACACCGACGGCCTGATCGAGGGCCACACCGGAGTAGGCAACGAACGCCTTGGCCTGGACGGCATGGTGGAGATGGTCCGCCGCCAGCTCGCCCAGGGGCTCCAGGGCGAGGAGTTGCTGCGTGCGGCGGTGAACGAGGCGCGCGAACTCAACGGCGGGGAGCTGGCGGACGACGTGGCCGTACTGCTGCTGGACAGGACGCCGTAGCGTCCGACTGCCGCGTAGCGGGGGGGGGTCCTACCGCCCCCGCGCGCCGCGCCATCTCGGATGGCGGGTGATCCACCGACCACGGCGCGCCGCGCCGTCTCAGATGGTGAGTGCCCTACCGGGTGCCGCGTGCCGCCACATCCGGATGGTGGGTGTCCTACCGACCACCGCATGCAGCCACATTCAGATGGTGGCTGTCCTGACGACCACCGCGTACCACCACACCCAGATGGTGGGTGTCCTAACGGCCGCCGTTGTACGGGCCGTACGGGCCGTCGCTGCTGCTTCCGCCGCGGCGGCCGCGGCCGCCGCCACCGGAGACCTGGCGCAGCGCGGGGCGGACGTCGACGAAGAAGACGATCGTGGCGATCAGGCCGGCGATCTGCAGGAAGAGCATCGGCACCAGGAGGTTCACCGCCACGGTGATGCCGAGGATGATCAGCCAGAACATCTTGTTCTGCTTGTCGGCGGCGCGGTAGGCGTCCTCGCGGGCGACCGCGGCCATCACCAGCGCCACCACGGCCAGCACGAGCATGGCTGTGAAGATCAGCCACATCAGGCCGCCGAATGCCGTCATCAGCACAATGCCCACCGCCCGGGTCGAGTCGTCTCTATGGCCACCGTACCCGGAGAACGGGCCGGGAACTCCGAGAGTGCCCGGCCCGTCCGCGTAAGGCGGAGTTGTCTTGGCGCCGCTCGCCTACTTCGGGGGCGGAGCCGTCTTCTTGGCGACCGGCTTGCGGGTCGGGGCCTTCTTCGCCGGGGACTTCTTGGAGGAAGAGTCCTCGGCGGCGGCCGCCGGCTTCTCCTCTTCCTTGACCTCGGCCGTCTCGGCGTTCGGCTCGACGGCGATGGCGAGTTCCTCGATCTCGTCGGCGGCCTCGCCGCGCCAGGTCCGTACGGTCTGCTCGCCGTGCTCGGCGACCTTCTCGTACGTCTCCCGGGCCTTGACGGCGTACTCGGCGGCGACGCCGACACCGCGCAGGGCGAAGTCCTGGGCGGACTCACCGAGCTTCTTCAGGTCGGTGTCGAGGGTGCTGATGAATTCCGTCACCTTGGCCTGAAGGTTCTCCTGCGCCTCCTTGGCGCGGGCGGTGGCCTTCTCCTGGACGGCGTTCGGGTCGATGTTCTTCACGGTGTCGATGCGCGCCGGAGCCTCGGCACGGATCTGCTCCACGATGCCGGGGACCTTCTTCGCCTGCTGAACGGCCAGGTCGGCGGTGCCGGCGAGGAAGTAGAGCGGCGTCGGGTCGGTGGCGGCCTTGCGGATGTCGTCGGTGATGGCCATGGCGATGGTCCTCCCGTAATCGCTTTCAGCTGAGGGTTGTGGTGATCCGCATGCGGTCAACTCGCGGTCTGCTGCGGACCGGCATCGCTGCCGTCGGCCGTGCGGGGGCCGCGGACGGCGGTGTCCTGTGAAGGCTGGGCGCCCGGTATGTCCTGAGCCGTGGGTACGTCGGTGCCGCGGCTCTCGTCGGTGCCGGGCACTTCGATGCCGTGAGCGGTCTCGTCCGCCGGCGCGATCTCGAATCCGTTCTCCTTGCGGAAGGACTCGTAGATCTGGAGCAGCACCTGCTTCTGCCGCTCGTTCAGCGTGGGATCGGCGAGGATGACGGCGCGCGTCTCGACCTCGTCCCGGTCCCGCTCGGCGTCGAGAATGCCGGCCCGCACGTACAGCGTCTCGGCGGAGATCCGCAGCGCCTTGGCGACCTGCTGGAGCACCTCCGCGCTCGGCTTGCGCAGCCCGCGCTCGATCTGGCTCAGATACGGATTGGACACCCCGGCGGCGTCGGCGAGCTGCCGCAGCGACAGCTGCGCGGTGCGCCGCTGTTCCCGCAGATACTCACCAAGGTTGCCGACGTTGAGCGATGCCATGCCTCCACCTTGCCGCACCCTCGCTAACTTTTGCAAGCACCTGCTTGCAAAAGTGTGTCACGCCACTCCGGTGCGGTGTTGTCGCCAGGACCTGTCCGGCGGATCGGATACTGCCGGACAGGCCCCGGGCCGGAAGGACTCAGCGCTTGAGCATGAAGGTGAAGTCGCCCGAGAGCTTGCCGCTCGGGGGGACTGTCGACACGAGGTCCCCCTCTGCGGGCAGTCCCTCGACCTGGGCTCGCGAAGAGCGGAAACCTTCGGCGCTCAGACGCACCGGTCGCACACGTATCCCCGCCGCAGAGCGGACCGAGACCAGGCCAACCCCGGCACGGGCGCCCACCGGCCGCGGTGCGCCCGGTGCGGCGGCGGACCGTACGGCGACTGCCAGGCCGGCCGCTCGGTCCGACCCGGGCCGGCCACGTCGCGGCGCCGTACGACCGGGTCCTGGAGCAGCTCGGCTGCCAGGCCGGGGTCGCTGTCGTGCAGCAGGTTCAGGACCTCGGGCCGCACGGAACGCACGTTCATCCGCTCCAGGACAGTGACCTTGATCGTGTCCCCGCACCCGGCGCGCAGCGCGAGGAGCCAGGCGTCGAGGAGCTTGCGGTTCGCGTTGACGCGGAATGCGCCGTTCGCCCGGAAGCGCCCGGAGGCGCACGTGTGGCAACGGCGGAGAACTATCGACAGGCAGGTGGGCACGACCACCCGGTTCTTGGACACAGAGATACACCGGTTCCAGTGAGAAGACCGCAGCGAAAAGGAGCGCGGCGCACAGGTGCGACGCGCGACGGATCAGCGCTCAGGGGGTCTCACTTGGTGTACAACGGCACGTCCTTGACAGGGCAAATGCGGGCGGGAGAACGGTAACGGCACACGAGAGTGCGGTTCCACGGATTTTCGGGCGGCTGGCGACACCTCGTGGCGGGGCGCCCACACCACCCTCGACCCACCGGACCGGGGGCCGAAGCAGCCGTCGACCGCGGCCTTCACTTCGTCGCCGCGACCATGTCCGAAGGTGATGCCGGGAGACGAGGGAACAGGCGAGTTCGGCCAGGCAGGCCGGGAGGGCCCCCGAGGCGGCAGCAGCCCGTGAGGGATCCCACAAGCCGCTCGACCGCTGGCGCGAAGACGCCAGGAGGGTTATCGTCAAGAGGTAGAACGACCGGTCTTCCTACCTCGTGAGGGTGGGCGTCTCGGCCTTCCGGGCGGGACTGCCAACCAGGCAAGCAACTGCCAGTGGATCCCGGTGCACGTCGAACAGAGATGAAAGCTCCATGAAGCCAATCAGCGCCCTGGCTTGCCCGGGGTCCAACAGGGGGCCGGTGTTTCGCGCGGCCTCGATGGGGTCAGCCTCCCGATCGGATCAGGCGGACCGCGTCCAGCAGGGTCTTGTGGGCGGCCGTCGAGTCGTCCAGGTAGCCGGCTGCCATCGCTCCGTCGTACAGCATCAGCAGGGCGCCGGCGGCCGACTTGGGGTCGGTGTGGCCGAGCCGGGTGAGCAGTCCCTGGAAGAGGGTGCGGATCCAGTCCCGGTGGGTCGTCACCAGGCCGCGGACCGGATGGGTGGCGTCCGGGTACTCGGCGGCCGCGTTTATGAACGGCGATCCTCGAAAGCCACGCTCGCGGGCATGCTCGGCGATCGCCTCGAAGATCAGGTCGATCGCTTCCGCGGGCGGGTGCGCGGCGGCCAGCGGTTCGGCCACGTCCTTGTAGTAGGCGTCCTTGGTCAGCAGATAGGCCACGACCAGGTCGTCCTTGGCGGCGAAGTGCCGGTAGAAGGTCGCCTTCGTCACCCCGGCCTCGGCGATCAGCCGCTCCACGCCGATCGCGCGTACGCCCTCGTAGTAGAACAGCCGCGAGGCGGCCCTGACCAGGCGTTCGCGAGGTGGCAGGTCTCCCTCGATCGTGCTCTGCCGATGCTTGGCGTCGGTGGTCTTCTGCCCAGTGCTGCTCACCTCCCCATTGTGCCCTCGGCTCTGCCTTGAGCGGCCTCCACCCCTGCACGGCCCTCGCCGGCAGGGCTGTCTTCCCCCTGTCCCGTACGGCCCCGAGCAACGTGGCCGTTCATCGAAAGGCTTGAACCATGACGCAGACTCGTCGCCTCGAAGGAACCGTCGCTCTGGTCACCGGAGCGTCCAGCGGCATCGGCCACGCCACCGCGCTGGAGCTCGCCCGCGAGGGGGCCTCCGTGGCCCTGGTCGGCCGACGCGAGGACCGGCTCACCGGCCTCGCCGCGGAAATCTCCGAGGCGGGCGGCAAGGCTCTGGTCGTGCCCGCCGACATCACCACCGCCCAGGCCGCCGCGGCAGCGGTCGAGCGGACCGTCGAGGGCCTCGGCCGCCTGGACATCCTGGTCAACAACGCCGGCCTCATGCTCCTCGGGCCCACCCCCGGCGCGGACCTGAACGACTGGCAGCGCATGATCGACATCAACCTCATGGGCCTGATGTACACCACCCACGCGGCCGTCCCCCACCTGGTCAAGGCCGCCGCCGAAGCGCCGCGCCAGGTCGCCGACATCATCAACATCAGCTCGCTGAACGGCCGCACCGCCTTCGCCATGTCCGCCGTGTACAGCGCCACCAAGTTCGGCGTCGGAGGCTTCAGCGAGGCACTGCGCCAGGAACTGGGACGCCAGCACGTCCGCGTTTCCGTCGTCGAGCCGGGCAGCGTCGACACCGAACTGCGCACCCACAACTCGGAAGTCGTCCAGCAGCTGATCGTCGCCGGCCTGGGCGACATCGAGCGGCTGCAGAGCCAGGACATCGCCGACGCCATCGGCTACATCGCCACCCGCCCCCGGCACGTCGCCGTCAACGAAATGCTCGTACGCCCCACCGAGCAGGGCTGAACACCATCCCCGTGGCCAGCCCCGAGGCAGGCAAGGAGGCGTGATGGCGGCCCACACTCGAAGATCACGGGCCAGAACCCAGTGTCCACCAAGGCCGGCATCGACTTGATTCTCGCCGCATGGCGGCTGCCCCCGAACTGACATCGCGGTACGCCGCCCAAGTGGCCAACGACCCCGAACGCAATGACAAGGAGCAGAAACGCATCATGGACGACACGCTGCTGGAACGGCTCGGCGCCGGCAAGTACCTGCTCGTCACCAGCTACCGCAAGAACGGCACCCCGGTCACCTCCCCGGTGTGGGTGGTGCGCGACGGTGACGCACTGGGGGTGCGGACCCCCGCCGACTCCTGGAAGGTCAAGAGGATCCGGGCACGCGGCGACATCCTCGTCGGCCCCTGCGACCTGCGCGGCAACCCGACGGGTGACCAGATCCCGGCCACCGCCGAGATCGCCGACAAGGCGACCGGCGCCCGCTACCGCTCACTCATCGCCCGCAAGTACGGCATCCTCGGCCGCCTCATGATTCTCGACAGCCGGCTGCGCCGGGGAGCGGACGGGACGCTGGGCATCCGCGTGCGGCTCGCCCCGTAACGGGTGACGCAGCGTCAACTCCAGGCCCAGCAGGGCTCGCTGAGGAGTTGCGGAGGCCCCACTTCCGCGCCCTGGCGGAAAACCGTTGGGCGCTTCCACGGCGTGGGAAATCATGAAGCATGCACCCGGATGACTGGCACCTCGCCGAAGACGTCGACGACTTTCTCGCCCGGGCCGGGGACTTCCTGCGCTCGCGGCCCGGCCTGCACGTCATGCCGCTGACGTGGACCGCGAGACTGCGAACGCGCGGGGCGGCCGCCTTCGGCACAGAAGCCCCCGTCTTCGGCGTGCTGGACCGAGCGGGCGAGGTCCACGCCGCCTTCTACCGCCTCCCGTCCGGCGGTCTGGGCCTCACGCCGCTCACGCCCGAGCAGGCCGACAGCCTCGCCGCCCGGCTGGCCGCCCTCGGGCACTCCCTCGGCTCCGTCAGCGCGGACCACACCACCGCCACCGCTTTCGCCGAGGCCTGGCAGCGGCACACCGGCGCGACGCCGAAACCCCGCGACACGCGGCTCCGCCTGTACCGCCTCGGCACGCTCACCCCACCGGAGCCGCTACCGGCGGGCCGGGGCCGCGTCCTGGGCGACCAGGACCTTGACCAGGCCATGTTCTGGTGCGGCGAGTTCGCCAAGGCCGTCGGGGAAGTCGTCTCCATCGACGCCGACTCCTGGGCCGGTACGCGCTTCGCCGACAAGCGCTACACGTTGTGGGAGACCCCGGACGGCACTCCCGTCTCCGTCGCGGGCATGAACCCGATGATCGGCGGCCAGATCCAGGTGGACATCGTCTACACCCCGGCCCACCTGCGCGGGCGCGGCTACGCGGGAGCCGTGACGGCGGAGGTGAGCCGGGCCGCGCTGGCCGCGGGCGCCCGGGAGGTCGTGCTGTTCGCGGACCTGTCCAACCCCATCAGCAACGCCCTCTACCAGCGCCTCGGCTATCGCCCGCTCGCCGAGTGGGCCGGGTACCAATTCGTTTAGCCGGATGCCGACTGCCTGAAAGGTGTTGGGGTACATGTGCCGCGGCGGCGTGCCGGTCCTTCTGTTGTCCGCGGGCCGCAAGCCTCGGTCGCGCAGCCGTGCGGGAGTGCTCCTACCCGGCGTCGCGGACCCGCGCCGACGTGAGCGGCGCCCCCTGGCCCACGCGCTCCGCCAGGAAGTCCTCCCACGTCCTCTTTCCTGTCTGCGCCCCGGCCGGCGCGAGGTTGTCGCCCGCCCGGTACGCGCGTCCCGCCTTGCCCGGGATCCGGACCGGCAGTATCGGACGGCGCCGCTTGCCGCGGGCCTCGGCGTAGCCGTCGGCGAGTTCGGTGAGGGTGTACACCTCGGGTCCGGCGAGGTCGGGGACCAGGCCGGACGGGCTGCCGAGCGTGAGTTCCGTGATGCGGGCCGCCACATCGCGCGCGTCGACCGGCTGAAGCCGCAGGCCGCCCGGCGCCGGGAACACCGGCATCCTCGCCATCGTGGCCACCATCTTCAGGGTCAACTCGTTGAACTGGGCCGCCCGCAGCGTCGTCCACGGCAGCCCCGACCCGGCGATCGCGCGCTCGGCGTCCAGCTTGGACCTGAGCCAGGCCAGCGGAACACGGTCCGCGCCGATGACGGAGATGTAGACGAAGTGCCGTACGTCCGCGTCCCGGGCGGCCCGCACGAGGTTGCGGGTCGCGAGGTCATCGCCCTTGGGGCCGCCCGCGAGATGCAGGACGGTTCCGACGCCGGTCAGAGCGGCCTCGATGCCCTCGCCGTCGAGGAGGTCGACGGCCACGTGCGCGACGCCGTCGACGGTCCCCCGGCCGTGCCGGCTCAGGACGCGCACGTCGTGTCCGGCCTCGCGCAACAGCGGGACGACGAGGCTTCCGAGAGTGCCCGTACCGCCGGTGACCAGGATCGTCGACGGGGTGGACGGGTCGGACGGGTTCGCCGAGCTGGTCGTCATGGCTGCTCCCAAGGTGGTGGGGGGCCGGGGGTGTGAAAACCCGGGCCCCGTCAGCGGGTTCCGATGTTCTACTTCACTGACACCACGGGTGAAGGGAATGTGACACGGTGACCGAGAGCGCATGGCCGGCCGAGCGTTTCGAGGAGCAGCGGCCGCATCTGCGGGCGGTCGCCTACCGGATGCTCGGCTCGGTGAGCGAGGCCGATGACGCCGTCCAGGAAGCGTGGCTGCGGGCAGCCCCGGCGGACATCGACGCCGTCGGCAACCTCGCCGGCTGGCTGACCACGATCGTGGCACGGGTGTGTCTGAACATGCTCCGTACGCGGGAACGCCGGCGCGAGGACCCTCTCGACCCACGGATCGCCGACCGGCCCGTCGGCCCCGGGAGCGGCGGCGACCCCGAAGAGGAGGCGGTGCTCGCCGATTCGGTCGGAGTGGCGCTGCTGGTCGTCCTCGACACCCTCACCCCCGCCGAGCGGCTCGCCTTCGTGCTGCACGACCTGTTCGCCGTGCCGTTCGACGAGATCGGCCCGCTGCTCGAACGGTCTCCCGCGGCGGTACGACAGCTCGCGAGCCGCGCCCGTCGCCGCGTGAAGGGCGCCTCTCCCCTGCCGGAGGCCGATCTGGCCCGTCGGCGCCGAGTGGTCGACGCGTTCCTGGCCGCCACCCGCGGCGGAGACTTCGAGGCGCTGGTCGCCCTCCTGCATCCCGATGTCGTCCTGCACGCCGACCGGTCCGTCATCCCGACCCCCGAACCGGTCGTGGTCGGCGGCGCGGCCACGGTCGCCGGGAGCGCGATGGCCGCCACCGGCCGCGCCCGCTTCACCGGCCCCGCTCTTCTGGACGGCACGGTCGGCCTCGTCATGGCCCCCTTCGGCCGGCTCAGCCTGGTCCTCACGTTCGCCGTCACGGACGACGGCCTCATCACCGAGATCAAGGTCATCGCCGAACCGGACGACCTGCGCCGCATCGAAGTCGCGGCTCTCGGCGCCTGAAACACGAGAACACAGGAGCGCGGGAGCACCGTCACAGTCGCCGATTCGGCCGCCTTACGGAAATCGCTATTGCCTTGCGCCACAAAGAGGCATTACGGTGACGTCCATGACTGCCGGGTCGGCCTTGTGCCGTGAGCGAATCGGGTACCCGGCCTCCGAGTGAGGCCGGGGCGGGCCAGAGCGCCGCCCCCCGTTCTCTTCCTTCGTACGAATTCTCTCCTCGTACGCCTTTCCCTGTGCGCCTCCGGCGCGCGCTGCCTGCGTGCGCCCCCTGTGAGCTCGTACGAACCCCGCGCCCGTAGGCGCTTTTCTCTGCGTACCCCTCGTACGGGACACGGGCCCGCGCACGCGATCGCGCAATCCACCGAGCACCTGACATACCGCGGACCGCATTCGCCCCGCGGTAATTCACCCTGCCCGAAAACAGAAAAAGGAAGAGAATGCCCAACCCCTTCAATCAACAGGTCATCGGGGAATTCCGCGCCAATGGCGGGCGCGTCGGCGGATATTTCGAGGGAGCGCGGCTTATTCTGCTGACAACCCTCGGGGCACGGACCGGGACCCCGCACACGACCCCCGTCGGCTACTACCCCGACGGCGGCGAGCGGGTGCTCGTCATCGCGTCGGCCGGTGGCGCGCCCCGGCATCCCGACTGGTTCCGCAACCTCGTCGCACATCCGCGGGTGACCGTCGAGGACGGCGTCTTCAGGTACGAGGCGGAAGCCGTCGTGCTCGAACGCGCCGAGCGCGACCGTGTCTTCGCCCGTGCGGTGGAGGCCGACCCGGGGTGGGCGGAGTACCAGGCGAAGACCGACCGAGTCATTCCCGTCGTCGCCCTGCGCGCGCTGCCCAAGGACGGCCCGCCGAACATCGACGCCGACTCCATGGCCGAAGCGCTGAAGGTCGTCCACGACGCCTTCCGGCGCGAACTCGCCCTGATCCGCAAGGAGGTGACCGAACAGGGCACCGCGTCCCTGGGCGCCCAGCTCCGCGTCAACTGCCTCACTCTCTGCCAGGGCCTGCACAACCACCACACCGGCGAGGAGCTGGGCATCTTCCCGATGCTCGCCGGCCACCGTCCCGAAGCGGCACCCGTCCTCGACCGGCTGCGTCACGAGCACGAACGGATCTCCGGACTCCTCGACGAGCTGCGCCGGGTCGTCGCTGCCGAGGACGCGGACCCCGGCCGCGTACGCTCCGAGGTGGACCGCCTCACGAGCGAACTCGAAGCCCATCTGACGTATGAGGAAGAGCAGTTGATCCCACTCCTGGACCCTGCCGGAGCGACCCCGTGATCGCGCTCGTCACCGGTGCCAACCGCGGTATCGGCCGTGAGGTCGCCCGCCGACTGGCCTCCGACGGCCACACCGTGTACCTGACGGCCCGGTCCGCGGAGGCCGCAGCCGACGCGGCCGATGCCATCGGACTGCCCGACGTCCGCCCGCTCCGCCTCGACGTCACCTCCGAGGCGGACATCGCGGCGGCGGCCCGGGACATCGACGCCCTCGACGTGCTGATCAACAACGCGGCGATCGCGTACGACACCTGGCAGCGCGCCACGACCGCCGACCTGGACGTCGTACGGGAGGCGGCCGAGACCAATCTGTACGGGCCCTGGAGGCTGACCCAGGCCCTGCTCCCGCTGCTGCGCGCGAGCCGGCACCCGCGGATCGTGAACGTCTCCAGCGAGGCCGCGTCCCTCGCGGGCATGGGCGGCGGAACCCCGGCGTACTCAGCATCGAAGGCAGCTCTCAACGCCCTGACCAGGATGTTCGCCGCCGAGCTGCGTTCCGACGGGATTCTGGTGAACGCGGTCTGTCCTGGCTGGGTCGCCACCGACATGGGCGGGCCGGGCGGTCGGCCCGTCGAGGAGGGCGCCGCGAGCGTCGTCTGGGCGGCGACCCTCGCGGACGACGGCCCCACCGGCGGCTTCTTCCGCGACGGCCGACGACTGCCCTGGTGAACCGCCGGAGTCACCAGGGCAGCGGTCGTGCGTGGATCACGTCCAGGCGCGACACCGCCCGGGTCAGCACCACGTAGAGCCGGTGCAGCCCGCGGGCCTCCGCCTCCGCGATCGCGGCCGGTTCCACGGCCACGACATGGTCGTACTCCAGACCCTTGGCGAGGCTCGCGGGCAACACCGCGATCCGGGCGCCCAGTTCATCGACACCGGCCGCCCTGATCCCCGCGGCGCCGAGCGCCTCCCGGACCCCTGCGACGTCCGCGTCGGCGGCGATGACCCCGATGGACCCCTCGTGCGCGAGCGCCTCCCGCACGGCCGCGACGGTCTCGGCCGACGGGTCGGAGGTCGGCCGGATCGTCAACTCGCCGTCCCTGCACAGAGATCGGGCCAAAGGCACACCCACGCCGAGGCGGTCCAGCACCCGGTTGGCGAGTTCGACGATGACCTCGGGCACCCGGAATCCGGTCGTCAGGGGGACGACGACGGCGTCCGGTTTGCCGAGATGGAGGAGGAGTTCGTCCCACTCCCGTGCCGCCCAGGGAGTCGTGCCCTGCGCCAGGTCGCCGAGCACGGTCAGCGAACCGAAGGAGGCCCGCCGCGCGATCGCCCGGCACTCCATCGGCGACAGGTCCTGTGCCTCGTCGATCACCAAGTGGCCGTATCCCTCGGGGTGTTCGATGAGCCCGGCGATCTCGTCGAGGAGGACCAGATCGGCGGACGACCAGCGCGCCGACTTCCATGAACGTGGCGGCTTCGCCCACAGGACCGCCTTTTGCTCGTCGGCGTCGAGGATTCCGTCGGCCGCCCACTCCAACGCCTCGGCGTCGGTGAGAAGTCGGGCGAGCAGTTCCTCGGGGCGCACCCGTGGCCACACCGCGTCGACGTACGCGCCGACCGGCCGGGCACGCGAGATCCGCTGCGCCCAGGCGTTCGTCTGCGGGCCGGCCCGCAGCTCGGCCCGCTCCCGCACATACCGCACGACCCGCGTCCGCACCCGCTCCCGCCCCACGGCGTACGGCGGTTCCTCGGCGCGTACGCCGTCCACGATGCGGCGCAGTACAGCGACGGGGACGCGCCAGCGGTAGGTGCCGTCCGGCACGGCGAGGGAGTCGGCCGGTACGCCGATGTTCCCGTACAGCGCCCGGCGCAGCACCTGTGCCATCCGGGCGTCGTGCTTGACGACCGCGACCCGTGTGTCGTCCTCGGCCTTCACCGGGTGGCCGGCGATCTCCTCCCCGATCGTCGACTGCCGTACGCCGGTCTCCCCGAGAGCGGGCAGGACCTCCGCGATGTACGACAGGAAGGTGCGGTTGGGGCCGAGGATCAGCAGTCCGCCGCGGCGGATGCGCTGCGGATGCGTGTAGAGGAGGTAGGCGGCCCGGTGCAGGCCGACTGCCGTTTTGCCGGTGCCCGGGGCGCCCTGCACACAGACCGAGGCCGTGAGATCACCTCGTACCAGATCGTCCTGTTCGGGCTGGATGGTGGCGGCGATGTCACGCATGGGGCCGACGCGGGGGCGCTCGATCTCCCCGGCGAGGATCGAACTGCCGTGACCGGCCCCGCTCCCGGCCGTCCGGCTCCCGGCAGTCCCGCTGCCGCCGCGCTCGTACCCGTGCCCCTCACCCTCGATGGCCTCGCCCTTGATGACCTGGCCCCCGACGGCCGCGCGCCCGGCGCCGGCGGCTCCGGTCCGTTCCGCCGCGATGTGCTCGTCCTCCAGGCCCGTGAGGTCGGCGGAGTCGCCGCGGCTGCCGGGGGCCCAGCCGAAGCGGCGGCGGACGGCGACACCCTGGGGTTCGCGGACGCTCGCCTGGTAGAAGGCGCGCGAGACGGGGGCACGCCAGTCGACGACGAGGGGCGGGGCGGCGGGGTGTTCCCTGATCCGCAGCCGCCCGATGTGATAGCTCTGCCCGGCGTGGTCGCCGGCCGCCGCGCGCGAGGCCTCGAAGTCCAACCGGCCGAAGAACAAGGGCCCTTGGGGCAGCTCCCGCAGCTCCTTCGCCTGGCTGCGCAGCACATGTCCGAGCACCTCGGCGTCGGCGCCGGAGGCGGAGACGTCCTCCCCGGTGACGACCTGCTCCTCGGCGCCGTCCACCATCGCGGCGAGAGCGGCGCGACAGGTGTCGTGGAAGGCACGCTCGCGGGAGAGGAAGCGGGCGAGCGGCGGGTCCGGGGCACGCCTCGGGGCGGGGTCGGGTGACGTCATTCCATCCAGCATAGCGGAATAACGCAACCGGGTAACATTCTTTACTCAGTAACGACTTGTTGGGCGAGCCCCGGCAGCCCCGACGCCAGCTGCGCGAAGGCCCGCTCGGCCGCCGCCACGGCGTCCTGGCGTACGTCCGTCACCCGCTCCCCCTCCGCGATCCGCCGCAGGTTCTCCTCGGCGAGGATGCGGCGCACGGCGGTGATCTGTCCGGCGGCGAGCCGTGCGTCGAGCCCGTCGCCCAGCGGTTCGGCGAGGGCCTCGGCGAGCGCGGCCTCGGACCGCTCCAGATACCCGTACATCCGCGCCACCAGCGACGGGGTCCCGTAGAGCAGCCGGTGGAAGGCCAGAACGCCGGGATGTTCGTTGAGCCCGGTGACGGGGTCCTCGCGCCGCAACCCGTCCAGGAAGTGCTCGCGGAGCGCGTCGATCGCGGTCCGCCCGGCCGCCCTGCCCTCCACGACGATGCGCGCGGCCTCCGTCTCGTGGTCCGCGAACCGGTGCAGGACCAGGTCCTCCTTGGCCGGGAAGTACCGGAAGAGCGTCGGCTTGGAGATCTCGGCGGCGGCCGCGACCTCGGCGACGGACACGGCGTCGAACCCCTTCTCGAGGAAGAGGCCGATGGCGGTGTCGGAGACGGCCTGGTACATCCGTTGCTTCTTGCGTTCGCGCAGTCCGGTGTCACTCATGGTCACGAGCCTACGCACCACTCGGCCCCCCGCGGCCGGCCCGAGACCCCGCGCGGCACGCGGCCCGGCCCCTCGTCCGTAACGCCCGTGTCGCCCGTGTCGCCCCTTGTCGCGCTTGACCTCGACCGGACTTGAGGTCAAAGACTGCCGGTGAGGAGCTTCGACCTCACGCCTGCTGAAGATCTCGCTGACGGCGCCGGCCGTCGTCGCGCGGCGCGTGTCACGGCAGGGGTTTGCCGCCGATCGGGTCGTAGCGGTCGTGCCACTTCTCCAGCGAGGCCGTGATGTGCTCCGCGGTCGGTGTCGTGAACCCCAGCGGTTCCTCCGCGGCGCTCAGCACCTTCCGGATCTTGCCGCTCGCGTGGGCGAGGAGACTCCCGTCGACCGTCGGCTGCGCGGCCAGCGGCAGGGCCGTCCGGATGACGTCGGTGAAGACGGACTGGGCGCGCTTGTAGGCGAGCAGCTTGGGCAGGTCGCCCTTCCACCCGGCCGAACTGCCCGGGGCCACGCTCTCGACGGCCGCGCACCAGTCCCGGATCATCCGCTTCTCCTGGTCCTCCGGATACCGCATCAGGTAGAGGTGGGTGGCCAGGTCGTACAACGGGTCTCCGAACAGCGCCAGTTCCCAGTCGATCGTCCAGAGCCTGTCCTCGGCATCGACCACGAAGTTCTCGCGGTGGAGATCGGCGTGCAGCAGACAGAAAGGGCGCCGGGTCAGTCCCGACACATGCCCCCGGAGTCTCGTGAAGGAGACTCCGTCCAGTCCGAGGTCGTAGAACAGGCCCTTGAATCCCGGCATATTCCGCTGGTACACCCGCTCTTCCGTGAACAGGATGAGCCGCTCCAAAAAGCCCGAGGTGTCGCCTTCGGCGGCCCGGTCCACGGATTTGCACGTACGGTCCGCGGCGAGGGAATCGGGTCTGATGCGGGCCAACTGCCGGAAGAGGGAAACGATTTGCCCGACAATGGACGGAGGGATCTCGCTGCCCGACCCGTACAGCGTTCCCAGTGTCTTTCCCTCGATGAACCGCTGAAGGCTGACCGTATCCGCCTGAATGAGATCGGGGATGCCCTCGATGCGTCCCTCCAGAGCGCGGAGCAGCTGTTCCTCGGAGGCGAAGCAGCGCCGGTCGAACCACAACAGGCCGGGGCGCGGCTCCCGGCACTTCCCGCGGCCCGGCTCGGTCAGTCCGGTCCCACCCGGCAGGGGAAAGACATACGTCTCATGGTGGTAGCCATGGAGTGGTCCTTCGACCGCTCCTACGTCGCCACTCACCTCAACGGCTCGTCGCAGAGCCGGGGAAGCCGATTCGGGTGACATTGACCGTTCTCTCGCGTGACCGCAGACCCATGGGAAAGAGGGGAGAACGGTACTCCCCCATGCGTGCGTATGGTGCCAGAAAGGCGCCTTTCATCTCGGCTCCCTTGCCGGGCAATTGGTCGCCCACTGCCGCGAAAGCGGGTACTGAGCAGCGGCAACACCTCGCGGCGTCAGGCGGAAACGTCTTTGCGTTCACACGGTCGGGGTGGTGTCAGTGCTGACCCAGCAGCACCCGGAGCACGGTCTCCAGCGAGGCCACCACGTGCTCGGCTCCCGCGTCCCGCAGCAGTTTCTCCTTGTCCTCGTGACGCGCGTAGCCCAGGAACGGAACCCCGGCCCGCTCGGCCGCGTAGAAGTCGGACGGGGCATCGCCGATCATGAGGGCCGCCGAGGGAGCGGCGCCGAGGGCGTTCAGGGCCTGGTTGAGGCAGTGCGGGTCCGGCTTGAGGTGGGTCAGATCCTTGGTGCGGCCGTAGATGTTGGGCGTGAAGCATTCGGTCAGCCCCCGGCCGGCCAGGTAACGGGACGCCGTCAGCGGGGAGTTGTTGGTGGTGACCGCCAGCCGGGCGCCGACGGCGCTCCAGGTCCGTATCAGCGGGTCCGCGTACGCGGTGGGCCAGGCGGTGGGCACCGCCTTGAGCTCCTGCTGGGTGAACCGTGCCTCCAGTTCGGTCACCAGGTCGCTGCGCGGACGCCGCCGGTCGACCGCGTGCAGAACCGCCAGCGGGTCGGGGTGTTCGCGTTCCTCCGAGGTCAGCAGCCCGCGCATCCCCTGTCGTTCGAGCCACTCGACCAGATCCTTCGCCACCCGCTCCGCCGAGTGCCCCGCGAACAGCCGGCAGATCGGCCCGTCGAAGTCGAAGAGCACGAAGCGCGCGCGGGTGATCGCATGCCGCAGGCTCTCTGTCTGTGCCGCCACCGCATCAGTCTGCTGCGTCGTATCAGAAGTCACTAGGAGAGTTTCAGGTCCGTGGTGATGGTTTCCCAGAGGGCGTCGAACCACTTCTGGGATTCGTCCACGAAAGCGGCGTCCCGTAGCCCCGTCCGCCTCTCGAAGGAGAAGAGGAGGGACGCGGAGCCGAGGGTGTCGAACATGTCCAGGACTCCGTCCTCCAGGGTGGTCTCCTCGCGCCTGGTGATCATGTAGTAGGCGATCAGCGCCTCCGACTCGTTGAGCAGGTAGAGCTTCACCGGTGGCGTGAACGGAAGCGCCCGGAAGGTCACGTGGACGTCGATGCCGTGGGAGGAGCGCAGGGACTGGAGGTTGTGGCGCAGGACGTGCCCCTGGGCGTTGCGCTGCTCCAGCCAGCGCTTGTGGACCGGGTCGTCGTCGCTGCGGCCCTCGACGGAGATCGGGAACGCCAGGTTGATCTCCCGGCTGGGCAGCAGGATCCGGAAGTCGATGCGCTCGGGGTGGATCCTGCCGTCGTGGATCTGGCGGAGCGGCTCACTGAGCGCCACCATCAGCGTCTCCGCGGTGAGACAGGCCGCGTCGATCCGCACGTGGGGCACGGAGAACGCCTCGGTGAGACGCGGCGTGAGGCCCACCATGGTCGGCTGCGGTCCGTCCCGGGTGGGAGTGACGTCGGCGATCCGTGGCGGGCTGCCCTTGCTGACGTTGCTGAGGAGGCCGCCCTCCTGGAGCGCGCGCAGGGCCAGCCGGACGGCACCGCGCTCGACACCGAACTCGTCGGCCAGCTCCGCCTGGGTGGGCAGCCGGTCGCCCGCCTTCAGCTCGCCGGAGCGGATGCGCTCCCGCAGGACGTCGGCGATCTCCTGGGGCGAAAGCCTTCTGCTGCTGTCACTCGTCACAACGTTCTCCTGAGTCACGACCAAACGGTACAACTCTCCCCCATCTCAGGGGAGTTATTCGAAAGTTGTTTATGGACAGTCACCAAGTGGGGACAACCTAGTCAGAGTTGGTTGCCAACTTGGCCAAGTTGGCGGAAGTTTTGCCTCCCCCTCGCCCAGCCGCGGCACCCACCACCCCGAGCAGGTCACTGAAGAAGCAGGAGGAACCACCATGCCCGCCATAGCCCTCCTCTCCGCCGTCTTCGTCGTCGGCTTCGAGCAACTCGTTCAATGGCAGTACGGGCCGACGGGCATCGTCGGGCTGCTGCTGCTCACCATCGGGATCAAGGCGAAGAACCCCACGTGCAGCTCCATCGGGGCCGTCGTGCTGGCCCTGCTGGTCGCGGGGCCTGCCATCAGTTCGTGAACAGCAGCTCGGAACTGATGGTCTCCCACAACGCGTTGAACCAGAGGTGGGACTGTTCCACGAACGTGGTGTCCCGCAGTCCCTCCCCCTGGCTGAAGGGAAACAGCATCGACTGGGTGCCCTCGGCGTCGTACATCTCCAGGTATTCGTGGTCGATCTCCTCGCCCCGCCGCGTGAGCGTGTAGTACGCGAACAGCGCCTCCGCCTCGTTGAGCAGGTACAGCTTCACGGGCGGAGTGAAGGGCAGCGCGCGGAACGAGACCCGCACGTCGATGCCGTGCGTGGCCCGCAACGCCAGCAGGTTGTGCCGCAGGACCTGCACCTGGGCGTTGCGCTGGGCGAGCCAGCGACGCCGCGGACGGTCGTCCTCCAGGTCGTCGACCGGCGTGGGAAACGCGAGGTCGATGTCCCGGCTCGGCAGCAGCACCCGGACGTCGACCCTGGCCGGTTTTAGGCGCCCCGCGTGAACCTCGCGCAACGGCTCGCCCATGGCGAGGGTGAGCGACACCGCGGTCAGACAGAGCGCGTCGATCTCCACGTGCGGGACCGCGAAGGCCGCCGTGATCCGCGGGGCGAGTGCCACCATGGTGGACTGCGGCCGCGATTCCGGCCCGGTCAGCGCCCTCTCGGGATGATCCGCGACCGTCGCCGGGCTCCCCTTGGTCACATCGACCAGCAGCTGCTCCGTCTGCAGGATGCGCAGCGCCTGGCGCACCGCGCCGCGCTCGACACCGAACTCGTCGGCCAGTTTGGCCTGGGTCGGCATGCGCTGGCCGGCCCGCAGCTGACCGGACCTGATCCGGCTGCGCAGCTCGTCGGCCACCTCTCGGTGTGACCTCGGTGGCCGTGGTGACCTGTTCCGCCCGTTGACGGCGGCATGCTCCGGGTCCACAACCAGAACCCTACAACTTCTCGCCATCTTTTGGCAGTTGTCGGATAGGTGGTTATGAGTCGTCCCAACACGGAGATAACTAACTGTGAGTTGGTCGCCAACTTGCGCAACATGGTCAAACTTCCCGAGGGTTGGCCGCCGAAACTCCGCCTGCAGGCCAGGTGGTCCGGGCGGACGGTCCTCAGCGGGGGTCCGCCTCCCCGTCCCGAAGGAGGGACCGTCATGCCGCTCGTCGCCCTCGCCGTCGCCGCCCTCGCCATCGGATTCGAGCAAGTCATCCAGTGGGAGTACGGGCCGATGGGCATCATCGCGTTCGTCGCGCTGTCCGTCGGGCTCAAGGCCCGGAACACCATGATCAGCGGCATCGGGGCCGTGATCCTCGTGATGCTGCTCGCCCAGTCCGGCTGACCGGACGCCACCGTCCGCCAGTCCGGCTGACCGGGCTCCCTTCCGGAGGGGAGCCGGGAGCCCGGTCAGTCCGCACCACCGCACCAACCCGCACCACCACAACCACAACTGAATCGCTACGGATCAACAGCCGGCACCCGAGTGGGAAGGAGAACCGCCCTACCGGAAACAGCAGTTCAGAAGATGTCCGGGCACCACGGTCGCCTGGACGTCCGCAGCAGGGCGTCGGCATCGGAGGCGGCGCCCTCTTGCTGTTCCCGGACCCGGCCCAGCGCCACCAGCCGCACCGCGGACTCGTCACCGAGCCACAGCATCGCCAAGTCGGCGATGGAAAGCACCAGTTGGGCGGACTCGGTGGTCGGTTCGCAGGTCGCCGTACCGTCCGGGGCGACCTGGAGCCGATAGCGGCCGCCGTCCGGCCCGCTCTCGTCCATGACCTCCAGCACGAGCGTCCCGGCAGCCCCGTACGTCCGTGCCTGCAGAGCCCGTACGACATCCAGGATCCGCACCCACAGCCAGTCCGACTGGGTGGTGATGCGGGCGGCGCGCGGATCCGGCAGGAAGTGCGGCAGCAGGTCGTCGGGGGCGCGTCGGCCGCTCTTGACCCGGGTGATCCAGTCGATCGAGCAGAGGTACTGCCACAGGGCGCGCTCGGCCGCCGGCGTCACCGCGAGCAGCCACTTCACGTCCGCCGTGTTCCGGGGCTGGTTGGAGTCGCCCCAGTTGTCGTCCGACTCGTAGGCGACCAGGCCCTCGACCTCGCCGGACGCCGAGCGGTACGCGGCGTAGAACGGTTCCTTCCAGGGGTCGCCGAGCTTCAGCAGACCGGTGTTGACCTGCCACCAGCGGGCGTCGCGACTGACCGCGCCGGGAAGGCCGCGCCGCAACCGTTCGTGCAGTTCGGGGCCCGCCTTGCGGACGTCCTCGGCGTCCACGAGGTCGATACGGCCACCGTCGGCGGGGCCCGCCCAGCGGGGGTCCAGACCGGTGCGCGGTACGTCGACGGTCCACTCGGCCGAGGTGGTGACGGGGCCGAAGCCGTAGCGGCCGTAGATCGGGTACTCGGCGGCGATGAGCGTCGCGACGACATCGCCCCGCTTCCTCGCCGCCGCCAGATCGGCCTCCATCATGCGGGTGAGCAGGCCCCGGCGGCGGTGCGTGGGCGAGACGGTCACGTTGGAGATCGCGTCCGCGGGGACGACCGCTCCGCCGACCACGGTGAGCTCCTGCGGGAACGACCTGAACGTCGCGACGCAGCGGGAGCCGTCGAACGCGCCCAGCGTCCTCGGCAGGAGAAGCCCCGACGCCCGGGCCTCGGCCTCCTGCTCCGAGACGGCGGGCGATCGCAGGAATCCCGTTTTCAGCGCGCGCAGCCAGTCCGGGATCTCGGGGGCGGCGATGGGTCGTACGTCGATCGTGTCGATGGCGTCGTGCGGGGTCATGGGGCCACGCTAGGGGGACGTCGGAGCGGTGTCGCGGGGATTTCCACCCCACCCCTTCCGCCCCAGCGCCTCCGCCCCACCCCTTCCGCCCCTTCCTCTACGGAGAGCCACCCGAACCACCCAGAGCCCGCGCCCGGCGCCGCGGAACGCCGCCCCAATCCCCCGCCTCACGCGCAACCCCGCAGAACGCCCGGCCAATCGCCCCGCCTCGCGCGCACGCCCTCAGATAGGCCGACTCAATCCGCCGCCTCGCGCCCGGCGCCTCAGAAAGCCGCCCGGATCTCGCCCACCTCGCGTCCGCCGCCCAGCAGGGGTGCGCTGCCGATCCGCGCCACCACCGGCGCGTCCACGCCCAGCAGGCCCAGCGCGCGGGCCAGGACGGGGCCCAGTGCCCGGCCCCCGCCGTCGTCGATCTTGAAGGCGAGCGCACGGCCGTCGGGGAGGGCGACCGCCTGGACTGCTTCGGCGCCCATCTTGGAGAGGGCGCCCGGGATCTCGCGCATCAGCCAGGTGTCGGGGCGCCGGGTGCCGGCCACGTACTCGGGGTGCGTGCGCATGGCGTCGGCGACGCGGCGCTCGGCGGAGCCGGGGGCCGCGAGGACGAAGGAGCGGAAGGCGCGGGCGAGGCCGGCGAGGGTGATGGCCATCAGCGGCGCCCCGCAGCCGTCCGTGCCGACCGCGGCGACGGTCTCCCCGGCGTTCTCCTCGACGACGGAGTGGATCAGCCGCTGGAGGGGGTGCCCGGGATCGAGGTACGAATCGGTGGGCCAGCCGCGCTGCGCGCACACCGCGAGCATCGCCGTGTGCTTGCCGGAGCAGTTCATGGTGACCCGGTCGCGCACAGCACCGGAGGCGAGGAAGGTCTCGGCCTCGGCGGGGTCCAGCGGCAGATCCGGCGGGCACTGGAGCTGCCCGGCGGTCAGTCCGTGCTCGACGAGCATCTTGTGGACCAGGTCGCGGTGGAAGATCTCGCCGGAGTGGCTCGCGGCGGCGAGGGCGAGGCGTTCCCCGGACAGATCCAGGCCCGCGCGCAGGACGCCCGCGGCCTGCATGGGCTTGTTCGACGAGCGGGGGAAGACCGGCGCCGTCACGTCGCCGAGCGCCAGCTCGACCGTCCCGTCCGCGGCCAGCACCACCAGGCTGCCGCGGTGGCGGCCCTCGACGAACCCGGAACGTACGACCTCGGCGAGGACCGGGAGCATGTCGGGCGTACCGGGCGTACCGGGCGTCCATGTCGTGCCGGGCGTACTGGGCGCACCCGGCACGCCGGGTATGCCCGGTGTGCCGTCGGGGACGGGGGAGCCTTCGGGCGTGCGGGGAGCGACGGACATCGGCGGTGGCCTTCCGGAACGGGACCCGCCCGGAAGGCGACGGCCGGGTCGTGTCCCGGACCGCGCCCCGCCTCCGCGGAACGGAAGCGCGCCTCCTGGATTCCGGCGCCCTCCCTCGGCCCCGGGATCGCCGGGGCCGCCACGTCACATGAGCAGGTCGTCTACTTGTGCTTCACCTTCACGGTACCTGCGGGCGATCTCGGCGCTGCAGTCGTCGGCCGTGCGCTGAAGCTGCTGGCGCTGCCGGGAGACCTGCTGCTCATAGCGGACGAGGCGTCCCAGTCCCGCGCCGAGCTCTTCGTCCGTCCGGGCGCCGAGGTCCGACAGCTCCACCTCGGCGAGCATGTCGGCGGCCAGCGCCCGGTACTCCTCGCCGCGCGGCGTGCCCACCGTCACATGACGGGCGGAGGAGCGGTACCGGGCCGGCGCGTCCGTCAGGATCTCCGAGAGCCGCTCGACGACGGACGGGTTCCGGCCGTCCACGAGCGACCGGTGCCCGGAGGCCGCGCCGGGCAACCGCCGCTCCCCGCGGCGCGCGAGCTCCGCGCGCAGGATGTCGATACGCCCCTGGAGCAGCCGCCGGACATAGCTGAGGTCGGCCTCGTCCCGCTGGGAGTCCCGGCGCAGCGTCCGCAGCTCGGGCAGCCGGAGCACCTCGATGTCGGGCCGGGCCGGATCGGCCGCCAGCGGGCCGCTGTCGGTGCGCTGCACCGGCGGCCGGGCCGTCATCCGCTCCGCCCGTGCGCTTGTGCGGGTCAATGACACGGCCCCGGGCTGCTGCCCGGTACTCGATGTGCCCATGTGCCTCTACCGTCCCCTCGAACAGCGGTCCACCCAACGGGTGCACCGCGACACCCCGCATCGTGCCACCCTCTGTGGTCGCCATGTGACCGAGTGCCCCCGATCGGCCCCGGATGGCGGGTCGGTTCCCCCTGAAAATCACGCGAAGGGCCCGCGGCGCGCGACGCCGCCATGACACGGCATCATGGTCCGCATGCGTGCGGTGGTGCAGAGGGTGGACGGCGCGAGCGTCGTCGTGGACGGCGAGACGGTCGGCGAGATCAGCGGCGAGGGACTGTGCGTCCTCGTCGGGGTCACACACGAGGACACCAAGGAGAAGGCGGCCCAACTCGCCCGCAAACTCTGGTCCGTTCGGATGTTGGCCGAAGAGCGGTCCTGCTCCGACATCGACGCGCCGCTGCTCGTCATCAGCCAGTTCACGCTGTACGGCGACGCCCGCAAGGGCCGCCGCCCCACCTGGAACGCCGCCGCACCCGGCGATGTGGCCGAGCCCCTCGTCGACGAGGTCGTCGCCCAACTCCGCGCTCTGGGCGCCACGGTGGCCACGGGCCGCTTCGGCGCCCAGATGCGCGTCTCCCTGACGAACGACGGCCCGTTCACCGTCCTCCTGGAGATGTGAGCCCGCCCGAAGGCGCGAGTACTCCCGGTTCTCCCGGAGATGTGAGTCCTGTCGGAGGTACGGGCCGCCCTCAGATGTGAGCCCTACGGCTCGACCACGACCTCCTGCGCCGCCGCCGTCGAGTCCGCCATCAGCCGGGCGTCCAGCGGCACGTTGCGCTTCACGAGGGCCAGGGCGATCGGGCCCAGTTCGTGATGGCGTACGGATGTCGTGATGAAGCCGATCTTGCGGCCGTCGGGGTCCTCGTCCGCGAGGCGCAGCTCGGTGCCGTGCGGGGGCAGATGGACCTCGCTGCCGTCCAGGTGGAGGAAGACCAGCCGACGCGGGGGCTTGCCCAGGTTCTGGACGCGGGCGACCGTCTCCTGGCCGCGGTAGCAGCCCTTCTGGAGGTGCACCGCGGTGCCGATCCAGCCCAACTCGTGCGGGATGGTGCGGTGGTCGGTCTCGAAGCCGACGCGGGGCCGGTGCTGCTCGACCCGCAGGGCCTCGTGGGCGAGGAGTCCGGCCGCGGGGCCGGCCTTCTCGGCGAACGACTCCAGGTCCGCGCGCGGGAGGAAGAGATCACGGCCGTACGGCGTCTCGCGGACGACGACTCCCTCGGGGACCTCGGCGATCGAACCGGCCGGGAGCTCGACGACCGCGAAGTCGGCGGTACGGTCGGCGACTTCGACGCGGTAGAAGAACTTCATCGACTCCAGGTAGGCGATCAGCGCGTCCTGGGTGTCGGGTTCCGTGTGCATCCATACCGTCGTGCCGTCGTCCACGAGGTACAGCGCGTGCTCGATGTGGCCGTGCGCGGAGAGGATCAGCGCCTCGGTGGCGCGGCCCGCCGGGAGGTCGGTGACGTGCTGGGTGAGCAGCAGGTGCAGCCAGGTGAGCCGGTCGTCGCCGGTGACGGTGACGACTCCGCGGTGCGAGAGGTCCACGAAGCCGATCCCGTCGGCGAGGGCGCGCTGCTCACGGAACAGGTCGCCGTAATGGGCGGCGACGCCTTCGTCCACGCCTTCGGCGGGAACGGCGCCGGGCAGGGACAGGAGTGAGCTCTTCATGGACATACACACTACGACCGCGCGGCCGCCGATTTTATTTCTGCGCCGACGACCGTGTGATCACCGGGTCACTTGTCCCGGGCCGTGCAGTCCTTGCAGCGTCCGAAGATGGCGAAGTGCTTCATGTCCGTCTCGAAGCCGAAGGTGTCCCGGAGCTTCGCGGTGAACTCGGCGGCGACCGAGACATCGGCCTCGATGACGTTCGTGCAGTCGCGGCAGACGAGGTGGATGTGGTGGTGCCGGTCGGCCAGGTGGTAGGTCGGTGCGCCGTGGCCCAGATGGGCATGGCTGACCAGATCGAGCTCCTCCAGGAGCTCCAGGGTCCGGTAGACGGTGGAAATGTTGACCCCCGACGCCGTCTTCCTCACTTCCACGAGGATGTCGTCGGGGGTCGCGTGCTCCAGGGTGTCCACTGCTTCGAGGACAAGCTGGCGCTGCGGCGTCAGCCGGTAGCCGCGCTGCCTGAGGTCGCTCTTCCAGTCGGTGCTCACCACACTCGAAGTCTAGGACCATTCCCCTCGGTGCCGACCTGATGAACTGCACGGCGACCTACGAACTGCGGGGCGACCTGGGCCACGAACTGTGCGGCGACCTACTGGGCGACTACCGTGCGGCCTACTTGAAGAAGGCGATCCCGTCGTCCGGCATGTCGTCGGGCAGGTCCTTGGCCCAGCGCTCGACGTCCTCCGGGGTGACGACCTTCTTCAGGTGCCCGGACATGTAGGGGCGCAGCTCGACCTCGGGGGTCTGCTTCTCGCCGACCCACATGAGGTCGCTGTGCACATAGCCGTAGAGGCGCTTGCCGCCGCTGTAGGGGCCGGACGCGGCCGTACGGGCCACGGCGTCGGTGACCAGGTCGATCTGCGGCTTCTTGTCGGCCAGCTCGCCGTACCAGATCTCGACGACGCCGTCGTCGCGGGTCATCACGACCTCGACCTTGCGGTCGGCGTCGACGCGCCAGAAACCGGTCTCCGTCTCCAGCGGCCGGACCTTCTCGCCGTCCGCGTCGAGCACCCAGCTGTGCGAGCGGTACTCCAGGAAGTCCCGCCCGTCGTGGGTGAAGCTGACCTCCTGCCCGAAGTTGCACTTCTCGGAGCCGGGGAAGTCGTACACGCCGACTCCGGCCCAGTCGCCGAGCAGGAAGACAAGGGGGACCAGGTCCTTGTGGAGGTCCGACGGGATCTCGATCATGAGCTGAGCAGTTCCTTGATGGGGGTCAGCGCTGGCCCTGGTACAGCTTCTTCACGGTCAGTCCGGCGAAGGCGAGCACGCCGACGCAGACCAAGGCCAGCAGGGTTTCGAAGAAGATCTCCACGGGGTGCTCCTCGGTGAGCTGAACGGGTCCCCGCTCGGGCGCAGCCGAGACCGGGGTGGTACACAAAAGCCGGGCCCCAGCTTACGCGGCTGGGGCCCGGCACTCTCTTTCAGGTGCGCCCTGTCGTGGCGAGCGGCCTCAGCCGAGGAGCTGGCTCTGCAGGACCACCGTCTGCTGGAAGGGGATCTCGGGCGCGGCACCCTTGCGGGACTGCACCACGAGGGCCACGGTGTCCCCGGCCAGCAGGCACGCCTCCCGGGCCTGCTCGGCGCCGTACGGCTTGCTCTCCGCGTACGCGTACCGGACGACCTCGTCGACCGATACCTTGTCGGGGAACTGCCCGTCCCGCTCGGTCAGGGCTGCCTCCCGCAGCGCGTACCGCGGTGAGTCGTAGTTCGCCAGCTCGTCGGTGACGAGCTCGTAGGCGGCGGTGGCGGTGCCGAACTGGAGCAGGTAGACCCGCGTCCGGGTGCCGTCGGCGACGGTCCAGCCGCGCGCGGCGATGTGCCGCAGACCGTAGTCGGTCAGCAACTGGTCCATGGTTTCCCCGTCCGCCTTCCCGTACTGCGCCAGGAAGTTCTTCCGCGCCAGCCAGCCGTCCTCGCCGCGCAGCGCCGCGTCGGCCTTCGCGCCCTTCGGGGCCGGGAGCAAGAGCTTGCGCAGATCGGCGTAGTGGGAGCCTGCCTTGTTGGAGTCAGCGAACGGTCCCGGGCTGCCGGACGGCAGTGGAGGCCTGACGATCGTCGGATACTCCCAGCGCCCGTCGGACTCCGTCGCAAGACCGGGTACGTCGGTGCGCTCCATACCGGTGATGCCGTACGCGGCGGCGGAGCCGACGGCGGCGACGACCACGGTGGCGGCGGTCCAGCGCAGGACGGCGCGCAGCACCCGGCGGTCCTTCTTGACCTTGACGGGCGCCGCCTGAGGCTCGACGGCCATCCCCTCGACCGCGGCGGCCGTGGGCGGCGCCTCGGCCGGCGGCTGCTCGGCCGCCTGGGGGCCGGCAACCTGCGGTTCGACTTCCGGTTCTACGGGCTGCGGTGCGGGTTCCGGTTCGACGGACTGCGGTACGGGTTCCGGTCCGACGGGCTGCGGTGCGGCCTGCGGTACGGATTCCGGCGTGATCTCCTCGACCGGTGTCGTCTGCTCGGTCATACCGCTTCCCCCGGCTCCTGGATACGGTCGAGCTGCTCGCGGAAGAGCTGCGCGACCCTCTCGGTGTCCAGCGGCTTGGCCGCGTAGGCGATGGCGTTCACCAGCACGTCGCCCTGGTAGCCGGAGCAGATCATCAGGTCGAGCTCCTCCTTCTTGTCCGTGGGCGGCAGGAAGCACCTGGCGTTCTTGTGGCCCTTGATCTTCGGGCCCGAGCGGAAGATCTCGAGGGCGTCGAAGAACTCGTTCTGGAACGTCGACATGTTCCGGACGGCCTGCCTGTCCTCGATCTGGGACAGCTCGATCTCGGCGGTGAAGGTGGCTGCGCCGCCGATCGTGGAGCCCACGTTGAGGTAGCTGCGCATGGCGATGCCCTTGGTGTGCTGCTTGTCGATCTGCTTCTCGATCCGCCGCCGTTGGGAACGCGGCAGATCGCGGAGCGACTCCTTGCGCAGGGCTGTGGCCGCTCCGCCGTTCAGCGCGGCATCGGTGCCGAACCCCGCGATGTCCGGACCGCGGCTCAGGTGCGTGTCGTTGTACGGCACGAGCATGGCGGCGAGCGACGATGCCGGCTTCGGCGGCTCGGTCTCCTCGCTCACGGTCTTCGGGAACTTCCAGGACGGCGCGCCGGCGTCGCGGTCGGCGTCCTGAACGGTCACGACGGTGTAGGCGCTGCCCGCGACGACGGCACCGACGAGCAGCACGGCACCGGCGACGGCGGCGACGCGGCCACGGCGAACGCGCTTCTTCACCTGCGCGGTCTCCGCGGCGACGGTCTCCGGTGCGGCCGACTGCGGCAGCACCGGTGCGACGGCGTTCGCGTCAGGGGAGTCCGGCCCAGTTGAAGCCGGTTCGGTAGAAACCGGCTCGGTAGAAACCGGCTCGGTAGAAACCGGCTCGGTAGAAACCGGCTCGGTAGAAACCGGCTCCAGAGCGTTCGCCTCAGGTGTGGCCGGGGCCGGAACGGATTCCGCGTCCTCAGGGTTCACAGGTCGCTCGTTCACAGCCGCTCCAACTGCCGCTCGGCCAGGTCCATGATTTTCGACTTCGGGATCGGCTTGGAGTCGTAGATCCAGATCTCCATGGCGATGTCACCGCGCGAGGCCGTCGCCTGCGCCTTGTAGAACGGCAGGTATCCGGCCTTCCTCTCCGGCTCCGAGAGGTAGACCATGCCGTCGCCCGCACCGGGGACGGGCCAGCTCCGCGTTTCCCGCACGTCCCACCCGCTCGCCTGGGCCGCCGCGCTGAGGTACTCCTCCTGGCGGTACTGCACCAGCCGGATCTGGACGCTGTAGGCGCGTCCCTCGGTCCAGCTCACTCCGGCCCCCCGGCGGAACTCCGCCTTGATCAGATCCGTGAACTCGCGGTCCGCGTTCTTCAAGGAGTCCGCGTAGGCCGCCAAGGTGAGCCAGCCGTCCTGTTCGGGCGCCCAGTCGGGCACCTTCGTGCCCTTCGGCCGGCTGATCAGCAGCTTGCGCAGGTCGCCGTCCGTCTTCACCCGGTGGTCCTGGGCGGCGGACAGCGGCTCGGGGCCGTCGCCCTTGGCCTGGGCCACCACCGGCTGCGAAAGCGGTGGCAGCTTCGTGGGCTCGCGATCGGCCTGGACCAGATATCCGGCGCAGGTGCCGGCGACGAGACCGAGCACGGCGGCCGTGGCGATGAGCAGGGCCGTACGCCCGCGCCGACGGGCCCTCGGCACGGACGGGACACCGCCCGATTCGGCGGACTCGGCGGACTCGGCGGACTCGGCGGACTCGGGGAGCTCGACGGACTCGGCCGCCGGAACCTCCACGGACTCCACGGACCCCGCGGACACGGCGGACCCCGCGGACTCGGGCACGCTCGGTCTTTCCGGTGTTTCGGGTCTTTCAGGTACTACCAAGACGTCCCCCCACTGAACGTGAAGCGTGGATTCCGTATCCGCGCGCACAGGAGACCCATGGCCCACACATGGGGTTGCACGGACGTTGATCACGATTCGGAATACGATGGCGGCCATGGCGAACAAGCTCGTGATCAAGGTGACGGCGGGGGCCGATGCCCCGGAGCGCTGCTCACAGGCGTTCACCGTCGCGGCGGTGGCCGTGGCCAGTGGCGTCGAGGTCTCCCTCTGGCTGACCGGGGAGTCCGCGTGGTTCGCGCTGCCGGGCCGCGCCGCCGAGTTCGAACTGCCGCACGCGGCACCGCTGCCCGATCTGATCGACTCGATCCTGGCGGCCGGGCGCATCACCCTGTGCACCCAGTGCGCGGCCCGGCGCGACATCACGGAGAAGGACGTCCTGGAGGGCGTACGGATCGCGGGTGCGCAGGTGTTCGTGCAGGAGGCGATGGCGGACGGGACGCAGGCGCTGGTCTACTGACCGCGTCTGCGCCGTGCGCGCGTGTCCACCCAGAGGCAGAAGGGGTGGCCCGCCGGGTCGAACAGCACCCGTACGTCCTCCTGGGGCTGTTGGTCAGCGAGCCGGGCACCCTGCTCGACGGCGTGGGCCGTCTCCTCGGCCAGGTCGTCGACCTCGATGTCGAGATGGAGCATCATCCGCTGGTCGCCGGGGCCCGCGGGCCAGACCGGCGGTGTGTAGAGCGGCTCGGTCTCGAAGGCGAGCGCGACCCCGCCGAACGGCGGGCCGATGAGCACCCAGTCGGGCTCCTCGGCGCGCACCTCGTATCCGAGCAGCCTCCGGTAGAAGTCGGCCAGTTCATGGGCGTCGGGCGCGTCGAGCACCACGGTGGACAACCTCGTACGCGACATAGACGCCTTTTCCGCTCCCACCACTGCCGCCGAATCACGGCTGCCGCTTCGCTGCCGCCGTTTTCCACCGCTGCCGCGCTACCGCTGCCGCTCTACCGCTGCCGCGCTACGGCTGCCGTCGTTTCTTGCCGTCCAGTTCGTCCCACCACTCGTCGGACTTCGCGTCCCCGGACGGGTCGTCCCACCATCTGTCCTCGGGCCCGCGCCGGTTGGCCACCATCGCGGCCACCGGCGGAATCACCATGGCCACCACACACATCCCGACGGCCACGGGAACCGACCACAGCCGTACGACTCCCCAGGCGAGGACGAACAGCACGATGCACGTCCCCATCATGGCGAAGTACAGGTGACGCCTGCGTGCGTACATACCACCAGCGTAGGCCCGGACAACCCGTCCGGCTCAGCGTCGGCGGGCCCCGAGGGGCCGGGACGGGCGAGGACGGGCGGGGGAGGGCAAGCCGAAGGGCCGCACCCCGATCCGGTAAGCGTCCAACCCCCGGGGGTGCGGCCCTTCGGCCGTTCAGTCGACTGCCGTCAGGGACGGCGGTCTGCCGTTCAGACGGCGATCGCGACCTCGGCGAGGCCGCCCGTCTGGGCGACGACCGTGCGGTCGGCGGTGCCACCCGGGACCAGGGCCCGGACGGTCCACGTGCCCTCGGCCGCGTAGAAGCGGAACTGGCCCGTCGCGGAGGTGGGGACCTCCGCCGTGAACTCGCCGGTCGAGTCCAGCAGACGGACGTAGCCCGTCACCGGCTCGCCGTCGCGGGTCACCTGACCCTGGATCGTGGTCTCACCGGGCTTGATCGTCGAGGCGTCGGGGCCGCCGGCCTTCGCTCCACACATATTTCGATTCCGTCCTTCAGGCCTTGAGGGTTACTTGTTGGCGCCGAGCTCGATCGGCACGCCGACGAGGGAGCCGTACTCGGTCCAGGAGCCGTCGTAGTTCTTGACGTTCTGCACGCCGAGGAGCTCGTGCAGAACGAACCAGGTGAGCGCGGAACGCTCACCGATGCGGCAGTAGGCGATCGTGTCCTTGGCGAGGTCGACCTGCTCGTCGGCGTAGAGCTCCTTGAGCTCGTCGTCCGACTTGAAGGTGCCGTCGTCGTTGGCGTTCTTCGACCACGGGATGTTGCGGGCGCTCGGGACGTGGCCCGGACGCTGCGACTGCTCCTGCGGCAGGTGCGCCGGGGCGAGCAGCTTGCCGCTGAACTCGTCGGGCGACCGGACGTCGACCAGGTTCTGCGAGCCGATCGCGGCGACGACGTCGTCGCGGAAGGCGCGGATCGAGGTGTCCTGAGCCTTGGCCTTGTAGGCGGTGGCGGCGCGCTCGGGAATCTGCGAGCCGTCGACCAGGTCGCGGGAGTCGAGCTCCCACTTCTTGCGGCCGCCGTCGAGCAGCTTCACGTTCTCGTGGCCGTAGAGCTTGAAGTACCAGTAGGCGTAGGACGCGAACCAGTTGTTGTTGCCGCCGTAGAGGACGACCAGCGTGTCGTTGCCGATGCCCTTCGACGAGAGGAGCTTCTCGAAGCCCTCCTCGTCGATGAAGTCACGGCGGACCGGGTCCTGGAGGTCCTTGGTCCAGTCGATCCGGATCGCGTTCTTGATGTGGTTCTTCTCGTACGCCGACGTGTCCTCGTCGACCTCGACGACGGCCACGTTCGGGTCGTCCAGGTGATCCTGGACCCAGTCGGCGCCTACCAGGACGTCGCTGCGGCTCATGCTCGTTCTCCTCCGGGGCAGTTGCGGCGGGGTGGTGCGTTGGAGAGGGTGCGCGGTGATGCGTGCCGGTGAGGGCTGCGCGGCGCAATGGTGGCCCGGACAAGAGAGGTCCAAGGGCCCGGCTCGCGGAAGGCAGAAGGCTTCCGCTCAGAAGGTGCGACAGAGCATGGCGGCGACGCGGCACAGGTCTACTGCCCGCCGCTTCGTGAGATCCGCCTGTCGCTTCATGGGTCCGATCGTAGGGACGGACAGGCGGGCATGTCACCGGTGTGTCGGATGCTGAGACGCGATCGTCCGCACTGTGATACGAGTGCGCCGTCGGGGCCCGGCCCGCACGGGTTCCGGGGGCCTGTATCGGTCATCAGATCGACAGCGCATCTGCGCTACGGACGAGGCCGTCTCGCCCTTCGGACAGCCACACTCCGACGGGGCCTTCTGGCGGGGCGGTCGGGCCTTCTACTGAAGAAACCATATGGACGTGCAGGTTGTGGACGACGCGATGACTGGTGCACACGTCGGGATTTGGATTCCAGCATCGTGACATGCCGAAGATCGGCCGCGTCCGCTTCCACTGGACCAAAGACCTCCCCGTCGGCAAGCGTGCCGACGCAGAGAACCGGATCACCGGTGCACGCCTGGTCAAGGACCCGCTCGGCTGGCACATCGCCTTCCGCGTCCAGACCCTCGAAAAGACGTCGGAAACCCACCAGGGGCCGGAGATCGGCATCGACGTCGGCATCACCGTTCCCCTCGCCCTCTCCGACGGCGCAACGTACGAGCACGGCGAATGGCTGACCAACCGGGAACAGGCCAGGCTCCTGGGTCTGGAGCAGCGCGCCGCCCGCCGCAAGAAGCACCGCACGCCCGGTGAACGCACCTCCCGCCAGCTGCACCACACCTACGACCAGATCGCAGGACTGCGCGCGAAAGCCAAGCGCCGGGCCACGGACTGGCAGCACAAAACCACCACCCACATCGCCCGCACGTACAGCGTCGTGGTGGTGGAGGCATTGCAGATCACGAACATGGTCAAGTCCGCCAGAGGGACCGTCGAGGAGCCGGGGAAGAACGTCGCCCAGAAATCCGGGCTGAACCGCTCGATCAGCGGGGAGGCGTGGGGCCGCACGGTCACCCTGCTGACGTACAAGACCGCCCGCCAGGGCGGCACCCTGGCCAAGGTCCCCGCCCCGAACACCTCCCGACGCCGCTCCGCATGCGGCTTCACCACCCCCGGCAGCAGGGAGACCCAGGCCCTGTTCGTGTGCAAGAACCCCGACTGCGGATGGTCCGGCAACGCCGACCACAACGCGGCCCGGAACATCCTGCACCTGTACCGGACGGGCCACGCGCTCGTCCCGGCTGCCGGGAGGACAGTCGCCAGGCGCGCACCGCGCGTCAAGCCCGCCACCGCAAGGTAGAGGGGAATCTCCCTGCTTCAGCCGGGAGAGCACTTCAACCGACCAGCCTGACGTCCGAACCCTTCACCGAGATCTCGACGCCGCCCGGGGCCGCCTCGACCTTGTCGAGCTTGATGCCGCCGGGCAGTTCCTCGATCTTCTGCTGGAAGTCGGTGATCGAGCGGATCCGGCCCTCGGCGAGCTGGACGCCCAGCTTGGGCAGGGAATCGGCGTGCACCTTCACCGTGTCGCCGGAGACGGTCACGGAGCTGAGCACCGAGAGCGTCCGGGACGACTTGGAGCCGGGGGCGGTCACCGCGACGGCGACCTTGACCTTGCCGTCACCACCGTCGGAGAGGCCTGTGACCTGGGTCTTGATCCCGAACCCGACGTCCACGGGCTCGGGCTTGGCGGCCTTGAGCAGCTCGGCGTACGAGATCGACGCGCTGCCGGTGGCGCTGTCGGCGGTGGCGGAACTGTAGTCACCGCTGAAGGCGACGCCGTGCATCTCGGCGTTGAGGTCGTCGATACGGATCGTGCCGGCGGCGGCGTCCGTGCCGCCTGTCGACGCCTCGTAGTTCTTGATGCCGATCTTCACGTCGTCGAGTTCGCCGCCGACGACCTGGGTGAGGAAGGGGAAGCCCTCGATGGACACATCGGGGGTGGTCGCGAGGCCCTCGGTGCTCCGGAGCCGGTCCGCCGCCTCGTCCTCCGCGAACCCGACCGCCACCCGGTCGGCGAGCACGAACAGACCGCCGAGAACGACTAACAGGATCAGGCTTATTCGCAGTGCGCGCATGCTCGTTGTTCCCCCACCTGGGACGGCCCGTCTGGACGGCCGAGTGACCGCCGAGCGCGAGCCTAACCCCGAAGGGCCCCCGAAACGGGGGCCCTTCATGAGGCTTGTCGATCAGCTGTGACGATTCGTGAGCTCGAATGACCGGATCTGATCGGAATGGGGCACTCGATCAGCCCAGCGCGCGGCCCAGCAGGTAGACCGCCGGGGCGGCGGCGGCCAGCGGCAGCGCCACGCCCGCGGTGAAGTGGACGAACCGGGACGGGTAGTCGTAGCTCGCCACCCGGTGCCCGATCAGCGCGCACGCACCCGCGCCGAGGCCCAGGAAGGCGCCCTGCGTGCCCAGGTCCGTCATCCCGCCGACCGCGATACCGGCGCCCGCGGCGGCCAGCAGCGCCACCACCACGGAGGCCGCCGTGGGCAGCGGCAGCGCGCGGGCCAGGATCGCCACGGCGACCGCGGCCGCGCCCACCGTCACGGCGTCCGGCTCGGCCGCCAGGTGCCCGGCCGCGATGATCGACAGCGCCGCGGAGACGACGGTCGCCATCAGGCCGTACATCCGGGTGTCCGGATCGGCGTGACTGCGCAGTTGCAGCACGAGGGTCAGCAGCACCCACACGCCGAGGGTGCCGAGGATCGCCGCCGGCGCGTTCTCCCGGCCCGCGGCGAGCAGGGCGACGTCCGCGGTCAGCGCACCGGCGAACGCCAGCGCGATGCCCTGCCGGGCGGGCCACATCCCGTTCAGCCGGAACCATCCGGCCGCGGTGACGGCCTGGAGCATGACGAGGGGGACGACGAGCGCGAACTCCCCGAGCGCCGCCGCCCCGGAGAGCAGCAGCGCGAGCACCGCCGTCAGCGCGGCCGGCTGCATCCCGGGCTCGATGATCGGCGACCGTCCCTCGGCGCGGGCACGCTGGGCGTCGGTGACCCGGGTGTTGCCGACGACGGTCGCGGGCCCGTAGGCCGCGGCGGCCCCGCTCGCGCTCTCGGGGATCGTCCCGCCGGGGCGGGACGGGTCGGCCGGGCCGTCGGTGCCGGGCGCGTCGTGGGCGGCCGGCGCGTGCGCCGGGGTCCACGGCCCCGCCGGAGCCTCGGGCGGCAGGGGCTCCCCCACGACGCCGCCGTACCCCTGGGGCTCGCCGTACGGCTGGTAACCCTGCGGGGGCAGATACGCGGTGTCCGACGAGGAGACCGGCGTCTGCGCCTGCGTCTCCCAGGTCTGCCCCTCCCACTGCTGGGTGTGCTGCTGCCACTCGGGCTGCTGCTGGGGCTGTCGCTCCTGTTCCCGCCGGGACTTCTGCTGCGGCGGCTGCTGCTGGTACGGGTCGTACCCCTCGTACCGACCCTCGTACGGCTGGTTGCTCATCGTCTCGGTCACCCTCCTGCGAACGGCGGGAGCACCTCGACCGTGCCGCCCTCGGCCAGCCGTACCGTCTCATGCCCGCGGCTACCCACGGGGTCACCGTCTATGAGGAACGAGCATCGCCGCAGGACGCGGACGAGTTCGCCGGGGTGCCGTTCGCGGGCCGCGTCGAGTGCCTCGGCGAGCGTGCCCGCCTCGTACGGCTCCTCGGCGACGCCTGCCGCGGCCTTGGCGGCGGCCCAGTAACGCACCGTGCCCTTTGCCATCTCGTCCCTCAATCAGCGATCCGGTGTCTGTGCGTTCGCGCGCGTGTTTGCGTGAACCCCGTCAGGCTAGCCCGCGTGTGCGAGGGCCCAGTCCCCGATACGGGCGAGCAGGTCGTCGGCGGCGGCGTTCTCGGCGTGCCCCATGCCGTGCTCCAGCCACAGATCGGCGTGGCCGTCGGAGGCCTCGGCCAGCATGCGCGGGTGGTCGACGGGGAAATAGCCGTCCTGGTCGCCGTGGACGATGAGGAGCGGGGTCGGCGCGATGTGCGGGACGCACTCGACCGGGGACTCCGGCACCGGGTCCCAGTCGCGGTGGTGGATACGGGTCCGCAGGCCGAACCGGCCCACGAACCGACCCTCCGGACGGGTTACCAGCCAGTGCACCCGCCGCATAGGGGCCGTACCCCGGTAGTACCAACGGGCCGGTGCGCTGACCGAAACCACCGCGTCCGTACGCGCCCCCGTGCGCCCCTCGTGCTCCCGGCCGGGCACCGGCTCACGACCGGACCCCGCGCCCCCTTCCCCGTACAGCGCCGCATGACGCAGCACCACCGAGCCGCCCATCGAGAAGCCGACGGTCGCGATCCGGGTGTGCCCGAGTTCACGCGCCCAGGCGACCGCGGCCGCCAGATCGTGGACCTCGCGGTCGCCGACCGTGGAACGGCCGCCCGATCCGCCGTGACCACGGAAGGAGAAGGTGACCACGGCCGCGCTGCGGCTGAGGACACCGGCCGCGCGGCGCACGTGCGGACGCTCCAGATCACCCGTGAATCCATGCGCCACGATGAACGCAAGGTCACCGGACGACCCCGTTCCGGGGTCGTAGGCCGCATCGATCGTCACCCCGTCGACCGTGCGCAGAAACCTCCGCAAAGGGACGCGCGCCGTTGTCTCAAGGCGTGGACTATTGAAAGATCGCGTCACTTGACCTGCCGGACCTGAGCTCATGTGGGCTATTCTGCTGGGCATGAGGACTCGGGCAGAGTAGCCCCCGGGTCCTTTTGTGCTTTCGGAAGCGTTGTATACGAAGCGGGAAACCGCAGGTGTACGGGGCCTCGGACGCACAGCGGATCCCAGGGGCGCGGGAACCGCACGTACAGAGCAGTGCCGCAAACGTCCTCGCAGGGACCGAGGAGGAACCAGACGTTATGGGCGAGCGAACCGTGCACGAACGCAGGACGACCCAGGTGGGTGAGGCGCGATGAGTTCTCTCTTGCTCCTGACCAATGCCCTTCAGCCGTCGACGGAGGTGCTTCCCGCTCTCGGCCTGCTGCTGCACAACGTGCGCGTGGCTCCGGCCGAAGGCCCAGCTCTCGTCGACACCCCCGGTGCCGACGTCATCCTCATCGACGGACGACGTGATCTCCCGCAGGTCCGCAGCCTGTGCCAGCTGCTGCGCTCCACGGGACCCGGCTGTCCACTCATCCTCGTCGTGACGGAGGGCGGCCTCGCGGCCGTCACCGCCGACTGGGGCATCGACGACGTCCTCCTCGACACCGCCGGTCCGGCGGAGGTCGAGGCGCGTCTGCGGCTCGCGATGGGCCGCCAGCAGATCGTCAACGACGACTCCCCGATGGAGATCCGCAACGGCGACCTCTCCGTGGACGAGGCGACGTACAGCGCCAAGCTGAAGGGCCGGGTCCTCGACCTCACCTTCAAGGAGTTCGAGCTCCTGAAGTACCTCGCGCAGCACCCGGGCCGCGTCTTCACCCGTGCCCAGCTGCTCCAGGAGGTCTGGGGCTACGACTACTTCGGCGGTACGCGGACGGTCGACGTCCACGTACGGCGACTGCGCGCGAAGCTCGGGCCCGAGCACGAGTCGCTGATCGGAACCGTCCGGAACGTCGGTTATCGATTCGTTACCCCGGAAAAGGTGGACCGCGCCGCGGACGGGGCGAAGGCCAAGGCGGCCCAGCCAAAGCCGGATGATGCGGACGAGACGGCGCACCTGGACGCCGCCGCCCCGGCGGACGCCCCGGCGGAGCAGCAGGAAGCCGCCGTACGCCCTGCCCAGAGGTAGGTCCATCCGCGTAGACTCCGCGCGTGGCCAAGGTGACTCGGGATGATGTGGCGCGACTGGCGGGTACTTCCACCGCCGTCGTCAGCTATGTCATCAACAACGGACCCCGGCCGGTTGCCCCGGCCACGCGCGAGCGTGTTCTCGCCGCGATCAAGGAGCTGGGGTACCGGCCCGACCGGGTCGCCCAGGCCATGGCCTCGCGGCGGACAGAGCTCATAGGCCTGATCGTGCCGGACGCGCGCCAGCCCTTCTTCGGGGAGATGGCGCACGCGGTCGAACAGGCCGCCGCCGAGCGCGGGAAAATGGTCCTGGTCGGCAACTCCGACTACATCGCCGAGCGCGAGGTCCACTATCTGCGCGCCTTCCTCGGCATGCGGGTCTCCGGACTGATCCTCGTCAGCCACGCGCTGAACGACCACGCGGCCGCCGAGATCGACGCGTGGGACGCCCGCGTGGTGCTCCTCCACGAGCGCCCCGAGGCGATCGACGACGTCGCCGTCGTCACCGACGACATAGGGGGCGCCCAGCTCGCCACCCGGCACCTTCTGGAGCACGGGTACGCGTACGTGGCCTGTCTCGGCGGTACGGCCGAGACGCCCGCCGTCGGCGACCCCGTCTCCGACCACGTCGAGGGCTGGCGGCGCGCCATGCAGGAGGCCGGCATACCGACCGAGGGACGCCTCTTCGAGGCCCCGTACAACCGGTACGACGCCTACAAGGTCGGCCTGGAACTGCTCGCCGGGCCGCACCGGCCGCCGGCCATCTTCTGCTCCACGGACGACCAGGCGATCGGTGTGCTGCGCGCCGCGCGCGAACTGCGCATCGACGTGCCCGGGCAGCTCGCGGTCACCGGGTTCGACGACGTCAAGGAAGCGGCCCTGACCGACCCTCCTCTGACAACGATTGCATCGGACCGGTCGGCCATGGCCCGCGCGGCCGTGGACCTCGTCCTGGACGACGGGCTGCGGGTGCCCGGGTCCCGGCGCGAGCGGCTGAAGCTGTTCCCCTCACGGCTGGTGGTACGCCAGTCCTGCGGCTGCGAATAGCCCCGCCGGCGCCGCACGCGCGGCCCACACGCACGGCCTGCACGCCCTGCCCACACACTCAGCGCACGCGAAAAGCGGAGATCCCCGCGCCCCTGACGGGACGCGGGGATCTCTGTTTCCCGAAGGAAGGAAAAGCAGAAAGCAGGAAGAGCAGGAAAAGCAGGAACTAGAACAGCAGGTTGTACTGGTTGAAGCCGGTGCCGAGGCTCTTCCGGGTGCCGAACAGGCTGCTGGAGGCCTTGTTCGTGCCGGGGTAGAGCCAGAGCGTGCCGCCCGAGTCACGGGCGAGAACGTCGGCGATACCGTCACCGGTCACGTCGCCGTTGGCCACGTTCGAGGTGAAGTTCCAGCCCGTACGAGCCTGGATGCGCGCGGCGAACGGGGTCTTCTCGACCTGCGTACCCCGGTAGAGGTACAGAACGCCGGAGGTGCTGCGGACCAGCAGGTCCGCGCGGCCGTCGCCGGACAGGTCGCCGTGGCCGAAGATCTTGACGCCCTTCCATGCCTTGTCGACGACCTTGACGCGGCCGTAGAACTGGCCGGTGCCCTTGCCCGGGTAGAGGTAGACCGAGCCGTCGGAGTCCACCGCGACCAGGTCGGGGCGGGAGTCACCGGTCATGTCGCCGGGGATGGCGTAGGACTTGTAGCCGCCCCACACCGAGCTGATCTGCATCCACTCGAACTCGCCCGAGCTGTGGTGGTCAGCGCCAGCGCGAGAGCGGCCGTCGGCAACGCCGTGGCGGGGCGTCTCCAGCGGGCGCGCAGGGCAGGTATCACTCAGGACTCCTGGTGTGGGTGCGTGTGCTCGTGAAAGGCCCGAGAAGGGCGTACGACGCACCGGCCCGACCGTCGACGGCAATCGCTTGCATCGACATCGGGCGTAACCGCGGAGCCCCCCTCCGGCCCGGAGATCGTAGGCCTCACCAGCCCCTGGACACACGGCCTTCACACCGGTCGGACAAGTATTCGCCCTCGGCCTTCCGTGACATCACCCGGAGGCAACCCGTTGTTTGCCGAGCCCGCCCGGACCCCCGGGGAGAGACGCACGGAGAAAGAGCCGCGAGCACACCGGAAGCCCACAGGAAGCGTCTTTATATCGGGCATACGAGCTTCTGTCGGGCTTCTCAGGGACCACTCAGGGAGCTCTCATGATCGGGGGACAGTCTTTTTTCATGACCGAGAGCTTCCGCCGCAGCGGCGAGTACCCCCAGGGCGACGACCACGGGTCCGCGTACCCCCAGCAGCAGTCGCACCCCTCCTCTTCCCCCGTGAACCCCGAGTGGCCTCCCCCGCCGGCGTACGGCCCGGGCACGCCGGTCCACGTCGAGCCGGGCACCACCGTGTGGCCGGGCTCCGGTCACGGTGGCAGCGGCGGGAACGGCGGCCACGGCGGCGGCCCGTACGCCGGTTACCCCGAGCCCGACGCCGGCTCGACCGCCGTGTTCGCCGCGGCCCCCGGCGCTCCGGAGCCCGCCCCCGCCGCCAGGCGCCGCGCCAAGGGGCCGTTCGCCCTGCTCGCCGCCGTCGCCATCGTCGCCGCGGCGATCGGCGGCGGCACCGCGTACGCCTTCCAGGAGCTGACCGGCAACGACACCGTCGCCTCCAGCAGCACCACCAGCACCAACGTGGTGCCCACCAGCCAGAAGGGCACGGTCTCCGGCGTCGCCAAGGCGGTCAGCCCGAGCATCGTCGAGATCAGCGCGACCTCGAGCGCGGGCTCGTCCACCGGCTCGGGCGTGATCATCACGACCGGCGGCGAGATCATCACGAACAACCACGTCATCTCGGGTGCCTCCGCGATCAAGGTGCAGCTGAACAACGGCATGTCGTACACCGCGAAGGTCGTCGGCACCGACAGCAAGAAGGACCTCGCACTGATCAAGCTGGAGAACGCGCCGTCCGGCCTGAAGACCGCGACGCTCGGCGACTCCGACGGCGTCCAGGTCGGCGACCAGGTCGTCGCGATCGGCTCCCCCGAGGGCCTGACCGGCACCGTCACCAGCGGCATCGTCTCCGCCCTCGACCGTGACGTGACCGTCTCCACCGACGAGAGCCAGGGCCGGCAGCAACAGCAGCAGGACGGCGGCAGCGGCCAGTGGCCGTTCGAGTTCGGCGGCCGGCAGTTCAACGGCGACACCGGCTCCTCCACGACGACGTACAAGGCCCTGCAGACCGACGCCTCGCTCAACCCGGGCAACTCCGGCGGCGCCCTGATCGACATGAACGGCAACATCGTCGGCATCAACTCCGCGATGTACTCGGCCGCTTCGGACTCCTCTTCGTCCTCGTCGAGCGCGGGCAGCGTCGGCCTCGGCTTCGCCATCCCGATCAACACCGTCAAGTCCGACCTGGCCACACTGCGGGCCGGCGGTTCCGACAGCTGACCCCGGAGGTCGCCATGATGATCAAGCATGTCGCGCACACCGCCGCCGGCGGCGACCCGGCCGGACTCGGCCTCGCCCTGGCGGTCGCCCGCGAACTGCACGCGCCCGCGCGGCGCGCCCCGGAACTGGCGCCCGCCGTCTCCCGGCCCGCACCACGCCGGACCTCCACCCGCCGCCGTACCGTACGAAGCTGATCCATTCCGGGACAGCCAGGAACGTGCGAGGCTGAAAGCACCCGATCTCGACCCATGCCACCCGAGGAACCCACACCCATGAGCTCCGCCGAAGGCGACCGTGACACCCAGCGCATCCTGATCGTCGACGACGAGCCGGCCGTGCGCGACGCACTCAAGCGCAGCCTCGCCTTCGAGGGGTACGACACCGAGGTCGCGGTCGACGGTGCGGACGCCCTGGAGAAGGCGACGGCCTACCAGCCCGACCTGGTCGTCCTCGACATCCAGATGCCCCGCATGGACGGCCTCACCGCGGCACGCCGGATGCGCGGCGCGGGCACGACCACGCCGATCCTCATGCTGACGGCCCGTGACACGGTCGGCGACCGGGTCACGGGCCTGGACGCCGGGGCGGACGACTACCTCGTCAAGCCCTTCGAGCTCGACGAACTCTTCGCCCGCATCCGGGCGTTGCTGCGGCGCAGCTCGTACGCGGCGTCGGCGGGTGCCGTACCCGAGAACGACGCGCTGACCTTCGCCGACCTGCGCATGGACCTGTCGACGCGCGAGGTCACCCGCGCGGGGCGCCCGGTGGAGCTCACCCGCACCGAGTTCACCCTGCTGGAGATGTTCCTGGCCCACCCGCGCCAGGTCCTCACCCGCGAGCAGATCCTGAAGGCCGTCTGGGGCTTCGACTTCGAACCGTCGTCGAACTCTCTCGACGTGTACGTCATGTACCTGCGCCGCAAGACGGAAGCGGGCGGCGAGCCGCGCCTGGTCCACACGGTGCGGGGCGTGGGGTATGTGCTGCGGTCCGGTGGCGCGGAGTGAGAAAGGTGCTCCGCCGGTTCCGCTCCCTGCCCATCCGGGCCCGGCTGTCGCTTCTGGTCGCCGCAGCCGTGGCGTTCGGGGTGGCGACGGTCTCGGTCACCTGCTGGTTCATCGTGCAGGGGAAGCTGTACGAGCAGGTCAACAACGATCTGCAGAGGGGCATGAGGGCCCCGACGCCCGCGATCGTCAGCGCGCTCAACTACTGCACCGCGACCCCGGACACGGCTGTTCCTCCCTTCCGGAACAACTACGTCCAGGTGGTCAAGGAAAACGGAACGGCCTGCGTCCTCGACAACTCGATCGGCAAGGTCAAGGTCACCCAGGCCGACAAGACCGCGATCAAGAGCGGCGAACTCCGCAAGACCTACTTCCGCGACGGCACCGACCAGGACGGCAACGCGGTGCGGGTGATGCTTCAGCCGCTGGCCACCACCACGGCCGACGGGCAGCCCGGGCCCAACGTGGGTCTCATGATCGCCGTCTCTCTGAAGAGCACCGAGTCCACGCTCAACGACCTGGCGCTGGTCCTGCTTCTCGTCTCCGGCATCGGAGTGGTCGGCGCCGGAGCCGTGGGTCTCTGGGTCGCCCGGGCCGGCCTGCGCCCCGTCGACGAGCTCACCGACGCCGTCGAGCACGTCGCCCGGACCGAAGACCTCACCATCCGCATCCCCGTGGACGAGGAGAGCGACGACGAGATCGCCCGGCTCTCCCGTTCCTTCAACTCGATGACCGCCTCCCTCGCGAGCTCGCGCGAGTTGCAGCAGCAGCTCATCGCCGATGCCGGGCACGAGCTGCGGACGCCGCTCACCTCCCTCCGGACGAACATCGAACTCCTCACCCGCAGTGAGGAGATCGGCCGCCCGATCCCCCCGGCGGACCGCAAGGCGCTGCTCGCTTCCGTGACCGCGCAGATGACCGAGCTGGCGGCATTGATCGGCGACCTTCAGACACTGTCGCGGTCGGACGCGGGACACCCGGCCGACCGGGTGGAGGTCGTGGCACTCCAGGACACCGTGGAGGCGGCCCTGCGCAGGGCGCGGCTCCGCGGACCGGAACTGACGATCACGGCCGAACTGGAGCCCTGGTTCGTCCGGGCGGAGCCCTCCGCGCTGGAGCGGGCGATCGTGAACATCCTCGACAACGCGGTGAAGTTCAGCCCCGGGGGCGGCACGGTCGACGTCCGGCTGAAGGACGGCGAACTGACCGTGCGCGACCACGGCCCCGGCATCCCCACCGACGAACTCCCGCACGTCTTCGACCGCTTCTGGCGTTCCCCCGACGCGCGGGCCCTCCCCGGCTCGGGCCTCGGCCTGTCCATCGTGGCCCGCACGGTCCAGCAGTCCGGCGGCGAGGTGTCGCTGCGCCCCGCGGAGGGCGGCGGCACGATCGCGACCGTACGGCTACCGGGAGCTCCGACGGCCCCGCCCGACATGCCCTGACCGATACGCCCCGGCCGATGCGCCCTGACCACGAACGAGCCCCCACCCGAATCCGGGTGGGGGCTCGTCCATCAGGGTTCTACTTCACGATCGTGATCCGGTCCGCGGTCGGGACCGGGTACGGCGTCGTGGCCGAGGAGTTGGCCGTCAGGTAGGCACTCAGGGCCGCCAGGTCATCGCCGCCGACACGGACGTTGGTGCCCTTGCCGAGTTCCGCGAAGCCGTCGCCGCCGCCCGCGAGGAAGGAGTTCATCGCGACGCGGTAGGTGGCGCCCGGGTCGATCGCCGTGCCGTTGAGCTTGACCGAGTCGGCGACGACGCGCGCGGCGCCGGTCTTCGTCAGGTCGAGCGTGTAGGTGAGGCCCTTGGAGATCTGAAGGATCTTCGGGGCGGCCTCGTTGGCGCCGCTGACCTGCTGCTGAAGCGCGGTGATCACCTGGGCGCCGGTGAGGTCGACCAGATTGACGGTGTTGGCGAACGGCTGGACCGTGTACGCCTCGCCATAGGTCACCACCCCGTCGCCCTCACCGCTGGTCGCCGTGTAGGTGAGTCCGGCGCGGATGCCGCCCGGATTCATCACCGCGAGGTCGGCCTCCTGGTCGACGGACTTGCCGTACGCGAGCTGCGCGTCGGCGATCAGGTCGCCGAGCGGGGACTCGGTGCCGGTGTTGCCAATCTCGCCGGCGATGTAGCCGAGGGGGCGCGAGGCGACCGGCGCGGAGAGCGTCTTCCACTTGGTGATCAGCGACGTCATGTCGGCGGCCTTCGCGACATCACGGGTGACCACGTGGTTCGCGGACTTCACCGCCGTACGGGCGATGTCGCCGGTCCAACGGTCGTACGTCAGCGTCGTGTCCGTGTAGAGCCGGCCGAAGGAGGAGGCCGAGGTGACCATGCGGGGCTTGCCCGACGGGTCGGGGATGGTGCACGCGTAGGCCTGGTGGGTGTGGCCGGTGACCAGCGCGTCCACGGCCGGCGTGACGTTCTTGGCGATGTCGACGATCGGCCCGGAGATACCGTCACCGGCACCGGGGCTGTCGCAGTCGTAGTTGTACGCCGTCGACGCGGGCGCCCCGCCCTCGTGGATCAGCGCGACGATCGACTTCACGCCCTGGCGCTGGAGCTCCTTGGCGTACTTGTTGATCGTCTCGACCTCGTCGCCGAACTTCAGTCCCTTGACGCCGTCGGCCGACACGATGTTCGGGGTGCCTTCCAGCGTCACGCCGATGAAGCCGACCTTGACGCCGTTCTTCTTCCACACCCAGTAGGGCTTGAGGATCGGCTTCCCGGACTTCTCGTCGGTGACGTTGGCCGCGAGGTAGGGGAATTCGGCGCCGCGGAACTTACTGCCGGCTTCGTAGCAGCCGTCCGTCGGGTGGCAGCCGCCCTTCTGAAGCCGGGCCAGCTCCTTGGCACCCTCGTCGAACTCGTGGTTGCCGACCGAAGTGACGTCGAGGTCGAGGCCGTTGAGCGCCTCGATCGTCGGCTCGTCGTGGAAGAGGCCGGAGATCAGCGGGGAGGCGCCGACCATGTCACCGGCGGCCGCCGTTATCGAGTACTTGTTGCCCTTGCGGGCGTCGCGCAGATGCGTGGCCAGGTACTCGACACCACCCGCGTCGATGGTCTTCGTCGTGCCGTCCGCCGCCAGCTCCGTGACCCGGCCCGAGGAACCGGTCGGCGGCTCCAGGTTGCCGTGCAGGTCATTGAAGGACAGCAGCTGGACGTCCTGGTAGCGGCCGCTGCCGTGATGGTGCAGCGGAGTCGCCTTGTCCTGGTGCGCGCTGGCGGGCATCGCTGCGGCCAGCGCACCGACGGTGGCGAGACCGGCGGCGGCCGCGAGAAGACGATGACTGCGTCTGTGCCGGAACGTGGGCGGCATGGTTCCCCCTGGAGAACGGTGAGAAGCGAGAACGGTGGGACGTGCACGAGCGGAACAGGTGATGCGTGCTGTACGAACCGTGCTGGTGATGCAGGTCGTGCGGGTCATGCGGGTGGTGCAGGTCGTGCGGGCTGTGCTGATGGTGCGGGCTGTGCGGGTCGAGTGACAGCCGTGGCTTTTGCACGCACTTTAGAATCAACGCGCGTAGCGCAAAAGGGGGTTCAGGGTTACGGAGTGATTGCCATCGCCTCACCGGAGACTGACGAGCACCTCATCGGAGGCCGCCGGGCACGTCACCGGAGGCCGCCGGGCACGTCGCCGAAGGCCGCCGGGTGCGCCCTCGCCTCCCCGGTTGGTCCCTCCCCGCCACGATCGATATCCACGCCGCCCAACTCCTTGTCCCCCCATCGCCGAGCCGTACCCTCGTATCCATGACCAGCGACGACGCGGCACCCTTCGCCCTCTCCCGCTCCATCGAGACCTACTCCGCGCTCTCCCCGGATCAGGCCGAGGACGTGCTCCGGCTGCTCTCGGAGTCCGCCCGGACCGACGGGCAACAGGCGGTGTCCGAGCAGGGGCGGCTTCAGCTGAAGGGCGGGAGCCGTGAGGGCGTCCGGCACCTGCTGCTGACCCTCGGCGACGAACTGGTCGGCTACGCACAGCTGGAGGACACCGACCCGGTCGAGGCCCCGGCCGCCGAACTGGTCATCCACCCGGCGCACCGTGGGCACGGGCACGGACGGGCGCTCGGCTCGGCCATGCTCCATGAGTCCGGGAAGCGGCTGCGGGTGTGGGCGCACGGCGGGCACTCGGCCGCCCGGCATCTCGCACAGGTCCTCGGCCTCACCCTCTTCCGCGAACTGCGCCAGATGCGCCGCCCGTTGGAGAGCCTCGACCTGCCCGAACCGAAGCTGCCGGAGGGAGTGACCGTCCGGACCTTCGTGCCGGGACAGGACGACGCCGCCTGGCTCGCCGTGAACGCCGCGGCCTTCGCCCACCACCCCGAGCAGGGCTCCCTCACCCAGCGCGACCTGGACGACCGGAAGGCCGAACCGTGGTTCGACCCGGCCGGCTTCTTCCTCGCCTTCCGCGGCGACGAACTCGTCGGCTTCCACTGGACCAAGGTCCACGCCGAGGAGGGGCTGGGCGAGGTGTACGTCCTCGGTGTGCTCCCCGGCGCCCAGGGCGGCGGCCTCGGCAAGGCGCTGACCACGATCGGACTGCGCCACCTCGCCGCGCAGGGCATGCCCACCGCGATGCTCTACGTCGACGCCGACAACAAGGCGGCGGTCACCGTCTACGAGCGTCTCGGCTTCGTCACCCACGAGACGGACCTGATGTACCGAACGGAGTCCTGACCACCCGGGGTCCTGACCGCTCGGGGACCTGGTCCTGACTGCCATGGGTCCGCGCGCCGCTCCGGCTGCCGCTCCCGTCGCCCCACTGGGTGCCGCTCCGGGTACCGCCCCGGGTGCCGAAGGCAGCGCCGCTCCGGGTGCCGAGGCAGCACCCGCTCCTGCTGCCGAAGTCAGCGGTGGGCGAGGATGGTTGTCCGGCGTCGCCGCAGGGGTTCGGCCAGGGAGAACACCCCCGTCAGCGCCGCCACGACCAGGACGCCCGCCCATCGCCGGTGCGCGTCGTCCCAGTGGGGGTCGGACGTCGCCACGAAGAGCGCCCAGCGGTCGGGGAGCAGCAGCGCGGCGGCGAAGGACGCGCCCACGAGTCCGGCGGAGACCGCGATCCCCGGCTCGGTGGCTTCCGAGTGCCGGACGGCGACGAGCGCGCCGGTCAGGGCGAGGACGACGAAGGCGGCTGCCTCAAGGGTGATCGCGCCCACCGGGGGCCGGCCCTTGTCGGGTATCAGGAACAGCGCGGCCGTCCACCACGCCGCCATGATCGGCACGACGAACCCCACCCGCAGCCCGATCCGCACCGGGCGCCTGGTCGGCACCGCCGCCGTGGTGTGCCGGGCCGGATCGTCCAGCAGGAAAGCCAGCCCCAGACCGAAGGCGAGCGCGGCGGCCCGCAGCAGGGTGAGACTAAGCCACGGGTCGGCCGGAGCGGAGAGCATCCGCGGCATGCCGGCCAGCAGCAGCCCGAGGGCGGCGCCCGTCACCAGCGGGGTGTTGGGGAGGCTGCGCCACACGGGGCGGAGAAGGGCGAGGGCCACGACGGACGCGGGCGGCCTCCCGGCGGCGGGCACGGAACTCGTCGAACCCGTGGGCGAGGTGGACGGCATGGACCCGGCACCGTCCGGGTCCCCCGTACCCGGCGGCCTCACCTCGGCGGAAACACCACCGCTGTCCCCCGTCTCCCCCTCTACTCCCCGCACGATCCGCTCCCCGAGTCCGCTTCGGTCCCCTTGCCCCCGGTCGGCACGCCGAGCAGTTCGGCCACGCGTGCCGTGGACGTCTTCGCGGAGGTCAGCTCCGTCCAGTGGGCCTTCACCTTGGCGGCGACGCCGTAGTGCGGCTTCTGAAGCAACTCGCGCACCACCGTGGTCTGCTGGGCCGACATGGAGACGGGCTCCGTCGGGGTCAGCGCGATGGCGGAGCCCTGGATGCTGTCGTCGAGCCGGACGTCGCGGAGGGCCTTCATCGGGTCCGGCTGTGTGCTGAGCGCCAGCCACATGGTGGTCACCACGCGGGCGTCGCACATCTCACCGGCGCTCGCCTGGTCGCCCGCGACCAGGACCGAGGCGACACCGACCGCGAACTCGGGAAGGCGGTTGCCGCCCCAGCGCGTGCCGACGGTCACGGCACCCGGCGTGGTGGACGCGGGGATCGCGGCGTCGCTCTGGAGGCCGTAGCGGGCGTCGATCAGCTGGCGCACGGTCAGCCGCTCGCCCCGGGCCGATCCGCCCGCGCGGGACTGGATGCGGTCGACGGCCTCCGCCCAGTCCGTGGTGCGGCCGGTCCACTCCGGATAGGCGCAGTACGTGGACCGTCCGTGCCGGACGCAGGTCTGCACCTTCTCCGGGGTCACGGACACCTTGGTGCGGGCCGCGTTCAGTGAGGCCGGCTCGTCGGGGGACTGCCCGGCCACGCCGACGGCCGTCGCGGCGAGGGCGACCACCGCCACCGATGCGACCAGACGTGTCGGGCCGCCGCTCCTCAGCACGGCAAGGCAGAGCACCAGGACCGCGAGGCCCGTCAGATAGAGCGCGTGCCAGGCGGCCGGGCGGCCCAGCAGGTCGGAGGGGATGGGGTCGGCGCCTTCTTCGGAGACGACCGGTCCGAGCCAGCGCACCCAGTGTGTTCCCTGTGTGGACGCGGAGACCAGGATGGTGAGGGTGTAGGCGCCGATCACGAAGGGCGGTGCGACGAACCCGACCGGGATCAGCCGGGCGAGCAGTACGCCGAGGACGCCGGCCAGGAGGATCACCAGGGGGCCCACGGCCAGTTCGGCGGGTGAGCCGTGGCCGACAGCGCCCGGCTTCAGCGCCGACCAGGTGAACTGGAAGCCGACGACCAGTGCGGTGATCGCGACGAAGGGCAGGACGGACAGCGCGTGCGCGACCGTACGCCGCCACGGCTCCATGGGCAGGACGTCGAAGTGCCGGTCGGTGGACTGCCGGCGGGTGCGCAGCACGGCCCGGTTGATCCCGACGAACAGGGCGATGCCGAGCAGTATGGGGGCCGACTGGGTGGACCGGTCGACGTCCTGGAGGACCGGGAAATCGTCCATGCCCTCGCGGCCGGAGAACAGCCTCCAGCCGGTGTAGCCGACGTACAGCGCGAGGAAGACCAGGATCGGGATCTGGAGCAGCAGTTCGCGTGCTTCGAAGCGGGCGAGGGCCAGGACCGCGGCCGCCCGGGATTCCCGGCCCTGAGCAGGCGGCTCCACCCCCGTGGGGGCCGCCTGCGTGATCGTGTCCGTGGTGGCGCTCATGCCGCCACCTCCGCGGGCTCGCCGTCGAGAGTGAGCAAGTAGCCGTCCTCCAGGGTTGGTTCGAGGAGTTCGGCGCCCTCGGGCGGGTCGCCGACATTGCGGAAGGCGCCCGTGCCCGTACGCCATCCGGCTCGGGCGGCCGGATCGCGCTCCGTGCTGCTCCAGACCCGGCCCGCCGCTCGTCGGGTCAGCTCGGCCGGGGTGCCCTCGAAGCGGATGCGGCCGGCGGCCATGACGATCACGCGGTGGCAGAGCATCGCGACGTCCTCCGTCTGGTGGGTGGAGAGCAGGACCGTGCGTCCTTCTCCCGCTTGGGCGATCAGCTCCCTGAAGCGCATGCGCTGTTCGGGGTCGAGGCCGACGGTCGGCTCGTCGAGGACGAGGAAGCCGGGGTCGCCGACGAGCGCGGCGGCCAGCGCGACCCGCTGACGCATACCGCCGGACAGCCGCTTGATGCGTTTGCCGCGCACGTCGGACAGGTCGACGGCCTCCAGCACCCGGCGCACCTCGCGGTGCCGGGCGGTGCGGTCCGTGATCTCCTTGAGGATCGCCACGTAGTCGACGAACTCGAAGGCGGAGAAGTCCTGGTGGAACCCGGGGCTCTGCGGCAGATAGCCCAGTGCGCGGCGCACGTCCAGGCGTCCGGCGGTGGTGCCCGGGTCGTGTCCGAGGACGGTGAAGGTGCCCCGGTCGGCGGGCACGGCGGTGGCGAGCACCCGCAACAGGGTGGTCTTTCCGGCGCCGTTGGGACCGAGGAGTCCGGTCACTCCCTCGCCGAGGCGGACGGAGACGTCGTCGAGCGCGAGCGTCCCGCCGAAGCGGAGGCTCAGGCCGGAGGCGGAGACAGTGGGGATCATGCGGCATTCCTGTCGGTGAAGTCGGTGAACGGGAGGCGCGACACGTCGAACCGGTCCCGTGCGAGATAGAGGAGTCCGGCGGCCAGTGCCGCGACTGCGCCGGCGACGCCCTGCCCGGCCGCCGTGAACGGGGCGAGCGTGGCGTGGGGCTCCGTGGTCGCCCGGGCCACGGCCAGCAGGGCGATCCAGCCGCCGCCGACCAGGGAGGGAGCCAGGACGGGACCGAGCCTTGAGCTGAGCGCGAGGCCGGTCATGGTGAGGGCGAGGGCGGGCAGCAGCCAGGCCAGTGCGTGCAGACCGTAGGAGGGGAGGGCGAGGGTCGCGACGCCGTTGATCCCCAGACCCACCGTGAGGACCGCGACCGTGCGGATCATCAGGAGCCGGAAGCCGTGCAGGGGGGAGACGACCGCCATCTCGTAGGTCGGGTCGAGCGCCGGACCGTAGGACAGCGCGACCCCGGCGAGCGGGAGCAGCGGTGCGAGGGCCAGGAAGAGGGTGGGCGTGGCCCCGGCCTGCACCGCGTTGGCCGCGGCCACGGTCATGCCCAGGACGGCGACGATCGCGCCCAGCCAGGAGCGGCGCAGGACGGGGGCGGCGGCCAGCAGCCGTGCCGTGTGGTCGGCGACGCCGAGCCGGACGAGCAGCCACTCGACCGGGCCCGGTCGCGGGGCGTCGAGCTCGGCATCGAGCCGCTCCCATCCGGCGTCCAGGGCGACCGGGTCGCTGATCCCGGCCAGCGCCTCGCGGCACCGGGCGCACGCGGCGAGGTGTGTGTCGGCGGACCACAGCCGGGGCGCCGCCAACTCGCCCTGGGTATAGGCCCGGAGGTCCTCCTCCGGCACATGCCAGGTCGTACGGCTGTCACCGCTCATGTCACGGTCACCGCTCGTGTCGTTGCCATCGCTTCCGCGACGGTCGTCGCTCATGCCAACGCCTCCCGCAACTGCTTGCGCGCACGCAGTGCCCGCGTCTTGACCGTGCCCGGCGGAATACCGAGCAGGACGGCCGCTTCCCTGGTGCTGAGCCCGTCGATCACCGTGGCCTGGAGAACCGCCCGGAGTTCGGGCGAGAGTCTGGTCAGCGCGCCCGCCAGATCGCCGTGCTCGACGCCTGCCAGCACGCGCTCCTCCGCCGAGGCCTCGTCGCGGTGCCGGAGCCGGGCCAGCGCGTGCCGGAGCCGGCCGCGCGCGCCGTCGCCGCGCATCGTGTCGACGAGCCGTCGTGAGCCGATGCGCCACAGCCAGCCGGCCGGGTCGCCCTCCTCGCGGTAGCGGGCGGTGCCGCGCCAGACCGCGAGGAAGGTCTCCTGGACGACGTCGTCGACGATCCCGGCGTCGGCGCACCGGCCGCGCAACCGCGCGGTCAGCCATGGCGCGTACCGCCGGTACAGCTCTTCGAAGGCGCGACGGTCCCCGTCCGCCGCGATGGCCCGCAGCAGCTCTCCGTCGCTTCTCGTTTCCCTCACAACCCCTCATCGGACGAGCCCTGCCGATCGGTTCACACATCGGCCGAGGAATTTTCCGAACGCCTTTGCGTGCCCGGCAAGCAGTCTGTTCCAGCGCCGGCGCAACACCGTCCGGACGTCCCGGACTTGACGAAGGCCACCCTCTTGCACCACCCTTTCACTACTCAATTAGTGAAAGGGTGGTTGTCCGAGTGCTCGTGTACCGGATCGACCGGCGCAGCGGCGTCGCCACCTACGTCCAGATCGTCCAGCAGACGAAGCAGGCACTTCGCCTCGGCCTCCTGGAACCGGGCGACAAGCTCCCCACGGCCCGCGAGGTCGTGGAAGCCACCGCTATCAATCCGAACACCGTCCTGAAGGCCTACCGCGAGCTGGAACGCGAGGGCCTGGTCGAGGCCAGGCGCGGCCTCGGCACGTTCGTCCGCAGAACGCTCGGCGCCGCCCCGGCGGACTCGCCCCTGCGCGCGGAACTCGACGCCTGGGCCCAGAACGCCCGCACGGCGGGCCTCGACCGCGAAGACGTGGCCGCTCTGTTCGGCTCCGTACTGGACGAACACTTCCCGAAGGGGGACCAGTGAGTTCCACCAGCACCACCCGCCCCACCGTCGCCATCGAGGCGCACGGTCTCACCGTGCGCTACGGCCGACGCTCCGCCGCGGCCCTGGACGACTGCTCCTTCCGCCTTCCGGCCGGCCGGGTCAGCGCCCTCGTCGGCCCGAACGGCGCGGGCAAGTCGACGCTGCTGGCGACGGCGGCCGGACTGCTGCGGCCCACGGCCGGCACGATCACCGTGCTCGGCACCAGCCCGGCCGAGGCACGCGAGCGCATCGGCTACCTCTCCCAGGACAAGCCCCTGCACCCCCAGCTCACGATCGCCGAGACACTGCGCCTGGGCGCCGAACTCAACCCGGCCCGCTGGGACGCCTCGTACGCCGCCGCGATCGTGGAACAGGGCTCGCTCGACCCCCGGTCCCGGGTCAGGGGGCTGTCCGGCGGACAGCGGACCCGCGTGGCACTCGCCCTCACGCTGGGCAAGCGGCCCGACCTGATGCTGCTGGACGAGCCGATGGCCGACCTGGACCCGCTGGCCCGCCACGAACTGCTGGGCACCCTGATGGCGGACGCCGCCGAGCGCGGGACCACGGTGCTGATCTCCTCGCACATCGTCGCCGAACTCTCCGACGCCTGCGATCACCTGCTGCTTCTGGGAGCCGGACGCATCCGGCTCGGCGGTGGCCTGGACGACCTGCTCATCGCGCACACCCTGGTGACCGGCCGCGGCACCCCCGCCGACCTCGCCCCGCACCTCGTCGTCGAGTCCCGCGCCGCCGGCCGCGGCCTCACCGCCCTGATACGCAACGACGGGCCGGTGGACGACCACTGGCAGGCCGAACGACCGTCTCTGGAGGAACTCGTGCTCGCCCATCTGCGCTCCCCCTCGGCCCCGGCGCTGCTCACGCCCGGCACGACCGCGACCCCCGCGGCGGTGACCCGATGAGCGCCACCACCCTGACGTCCCCCGCACGTCGCGCTCTGCCCCGGCCGCGCGGCCTGGTCTGGACGGTCCTTCGGCTGCACCGCACCGCCCTGTGGATCTGGACCGGTTTCGTCGTGCTCACCGCCGGTCTGCTGCTGTGGTTGTACGGCCCGGGTGCCACGCACACACAGCACCTGCTCGACACCTTCGGCTACGCGGGCGTGCAGGAGGACGCCTGGACCGTCGGTTTCGTCGGCATCGTCGGCTCCCCCTTTTCGGCCGCCTACAACGACCTCTTCCAGGACCCGGCCTCCCTGCTGAACATCGCCTCGTTCGCCGTCGCCGTCTTCGCCGGCGGCTCGCTGATCGCCCGCGAGCTGGAGAGCGGCACCGCACGGCTCGCCTGGACCCAGTCCGTCACCCCGGCCCGCTGGCTCGCCGCCAAACTGGCGGTGCCCGCGCTGCTCATCACCGTGGGCACGGGCCTGCTGGTCGCCCTGTACCGGATGCTGTGGTCCGCCCACAGCAACCTTCTGCTGGCCGGTATCGGACCGCGCGCGCTGTACTTCTCCGTCGGCCCGGCCACCGTCGCGGCACCGCTCTTCGGTCTGGCGGTCGGTGTTCTCGCCGGTCTCGTGCTGCGCCGCACCCTGCCCGCCCTCGCCGTCGCCGGTCTCGCGCAGAGCGCGGTCATCGCGTTCCGCGCCAACTCCTGGCCTTTCCAAGGCAGTTACCAACAGCCCGAGCTGTCTGTCCGAAGCCGGGCGATCACCTCCACCGGCGCGGAGATCCCGGACCCGGGCTGCTACGAGAGCCGCGCGTGTCTCGCCCGGCACGATGTCGTCCGCTTCACCCGCGAGTACCTCCCCTCCCCCGACTACTGGCCCCGCCAGCTCCTGGAGACCGGCGTCCTGCTGGGCGCCACCGCGGTCCTGATCGCCGTCGCCTTCGCCGTCCTGAGGAGGAGGTCGGCCTCATGAGCACCCTGACCGGCCGACGCCCGTCCGGCCCGGCCCCGTATCGCCCGCCCCGCCCGTCCCCGTACCGCCCGTCCGGCCTGACCTGGACCGTGCTGCGCCTGCACCGCACGGCCCTGTACGTCTGGGGCGCCGCCCTGCTCACCGTCGTGGCGGCCCTGATCTGGATGCACGCCATCGGCCCCGACGCCCGCGCGGCCGCCGGCGACTGCGCCGCGTCGGACTTCCTGGCGGACTGCGGAATCATCCGGGAGACCGCGGCGGACAAGATCTACGCCTACGGTCTGGCCCTGGTCTCCACCTGCGTCACGTATCTGATGTACGCCGTCGCGGTGTGGGCGGGTGCCGCGCTGACCGGCCGCGAGCTGGAGAGCGGCACGGCGCGGCTGGCGTGGACCCAGTCCGTCACCCCGGCGCGCTGGCTGGCCGCCAAGCTCGCCGTCCCGGCGGTCCTGCTCACGGCGGGCACCGCACTGGCGGTTCTGCTCGGCGACTGGACCCGCCGTGCCGGGAACGGGGAACTGTCCGGCGGCTGGTTCATCACGAACGTCTTCATCTCCTCCGGGCCGGTGGCGGTCGCGTACGCCCTCGCGGGACTCGCCCTCGGGGCGCTCGCGGGCCTGGTCCTGCGCAGGGCCCTGCCCGCCGCCGCGGCCGCCCTCGCCGCGGCGTACGTCCTGCACGAGGTGCTGGACAGGTTCCGGATGAGCCTGTGGCCTGCCGAGACGACCACCGGACGGGCCGCACTCCAGTTCCCGCACGGCGCCCTGGTCCTCGAACACGGTGCCGTCACCGGCGACGGCGAGCGGCTGAGCACCAGCATGGCCTGCGTCGGAACCGACAGCGCCGCCGCACTCGGGAAGTGTGTGGAGCGGTCGGGGCTCACCGATTTCTGGACGACTTATCAGCCGGAGTCCCATTTCTGGCCCCTCCAGCTCGTGGAGAGCGGCCTGCTCCTGGCCGTCGCGGGGCTCGCGACCGCCGCCGCCTTCGCCCTGCTGCGCCGCCGCACCGCGTAACCCGCGGCAGCCCCGGCGGGCACGCACCTCACGGGGGTGGGTGTGTACACGGTTCCCGGGCATGCAGACGTCCGGGAGCCGCCCCCCGATAGCCCGCACGTCATGTCCCCGTAACCATCGATTCAGGTGACCTTGCGACGCTCAACAAATGCAGCCCGCCGCGCCCGAGCCTTCTCCCCCGCCGGAGAACGAGTCCTCACCGACGACGGGGAGTGAGCGTACGCCAAGCAAGCGGAACGGGAATTTCCGCATCGCCGCGCTGGCCCCCGCCCTCTCCGACGCGCCGGTCTCGCCTTCGGCACGGAAGAATGGGTCCATGAACCAGCGAAGCGCCCAGGCACCCGTGCAGCACCCGCAGCCGTCCGTCGGCTCCATAGCGGCGCATCGTCCGCACACCGTCGCGGCCAACGTCTCCGACCTGGAGCCGGACCTCGACGCCGACCTCGACGAGTACGAGGACACGGAGCAGGACGGGATCATGCTGCCGCAAGGCCGGTTCCTGGACCGTGAGCGCAGCTGGCTGGCCTTCAACGAGCGCGTTCTGGAACTCGCGGAGGACCCGAACACGCCCCTCCTGGAGCGCGCGAACTTCCTGGCGATCTTCGCCAGCAATCTGGACGAGTTCTTCATGGTCCGGGTGGCCGGCCTCAAGCGCCGCATCGCCACCGGTGTCGCCACCAAGTCCGCGTCGGGCCTGCAGCCCCGCGAGGTCCTGGAGATGATCTGGGCCCGCTCGCGCGAACTCATGGCCCGGCACGCGGCCTGCTACCAGGAGGACGTCGCCCCCGCGCTCGCGGAGGAGGGCGTCCACCTGGTCCGCTGGAGCGAGCTGACCGAGAAGGAGCAGGCCCGCCTGTTCACTCTCTTCCGGCACCAGATCTTCCCGGTCCTGACCCCGCTGGCGGTCGACCCCGCGCACCCCTTCCCGTACATCTCGGGTCTGTCCCTGAACCTCGCCGTCGTCGTACGGAACCCGGTCAGCGGCCACCGCCACTTCGCGCGCGTCAAGGTCCCGCCGCTGCTCTCCCGCTTCCTGGAGGCCTCCCCGAACCGCTACGTCCCCATCGAGGACGTGATCGCGGCCCACCTGGAGGAGCTCTTCCCCGGTATGGAGGTGTTGGAGCACCACACCTTCCGGCTCACCCGGAACGAGGACCTGGAGGTCGAGGAGGACGACGCCGAGAACCTGCTCCAGGCCCTGGAGAAGGAGCTCATGCGGCGCCGCTTCGGCCCGCCGGTGCGCCTGGAGGTCGAGGAGTCCATCGACCGGTACGTCCTCGATCTCCTCGTACGCGAACTGAAGATCTCCGAGGCCGAGGTGTACCCGCTGCCGGGTCCCCTGGACCTCACCGGCCTCTTCGGTATCGGCGCCCTGGACCGGCCCGAGCTGAAGTACCCCAAGTTCATCGCGGGCACCCACCGCGATCTCGCGGAGGTCGAATCGGCGTCGCCGCCCGACATCTTCGCGGCGCTGCGCGAGCGCGACGTCCTGCTGCACCACCCGTACGACTCCTTCTCGACGTCCGTGCAGGCCTTCCTGGAGCAGGCCGCGGGCGACCCGGACGTGCTGGCCATCAAGCAGACGCTGTACCGGACCTCCGGCGACTCGCCGATCGTGGACGCCCTGATAGACGCGGCCGAGTCCGGCAAGCAGGTCCTCGTGCTGGTCGAGATCAAGGCCCGCTTCGACGAGCAGGCCAACATCAAGTGGGCCAGGAAGCTGGAGGAGTCCGGCTGCCACGTGGTGTACGGGCTCGTCGGCCTGAAGACCCACTGCAAGCTGTCGCTCGTGGTCCGGCAGGAGGGCGACACCCTGCGCCGCTACTGCCACGTCGGCACCGGCAACTACCACCCGAAGACCGCCCGGCTGTACGAGGACCTCGGACTGCTCACCGCCGATCCGCAGGTCGGCGCGGACCTCTCCGACCTGTTCAACCGGCTCTCGGGCTACTCCCGCCGCGAGACCTACCGCCGTCTGCTGGTCGCCCCCAAGTCCCTGCGTGACGGCCTGGTCTCGCGGATCAACAAGGAGATCCAGCACCACAACGCCGGGCGTCCCGCCTTCGTCCGCATCAAGGTCAACTCGATGGTGGACGAGGCGATCATCGACGCGCTGTACCGCGCCTCCCAGGCAGGCGTGCCGGTCGACGTATGGGTGCGCGGAATCTGCGCCGTCCGCCCAGGCGTCCCGGACCTGTCCGAAAACATACGGGTCCGTTCCGTCCTCGGCCGCTTCCTGGAGCACTCCCGGGTCTTCACCTTCGGCAACGGCGGCGAACCCGAAGTGTGGATCGGCAGCGCCGACATGATGCACCGCAACCTCGACCGGCGGATCGAGGCCCTGGTCAGGGTCACCGACCCGGCTCACCGAGCAGCCCTCAACCGGCTGTTGGAGACCGGCATGTCCGACACCACGGCCTCCTGGCACCTCGGCCCCGACGGCGAGTGGACCCGACACGCGACCGACGCGGACGGCCAGCCTCTGCGGAACGTCCAGGAGATGCTCATAGACGCCCGGAGGCGCCGGCGTGGCACAGCAGCACCTTGATCCCCCCACCAGTTCCGCGGCCGGGACGGTCCCCAGGTCCCCGGCCCCCCTCGACGAGGGAGGTGCCCCCATCGGTGACGCCCTGGCGGGCTATCTGCGGGCTCAGGCCACGGAGTTCCTGCGCTCGCTGCGCCAGCACCGGGAGACCGGTGCCGCGGCGAGCGGCGCCGGGGAGTCCGGCGACGCGGCGCGTTCACTGCGCCGCTCCGCGCGCCGTATCAGCGGCAGCCTGCACACGTTCCGGCCGCTGCTCGACGCGGAATGGTCGGAGGGCATGCGCCCCGAACTGGCCTGGCTGTCGGGCACGCTGGCGCGTGAGCACGCGTACGCCGCACGCCTGGAGCGGCTGCTCGGCGCGCTGAACCGGCTGTCGGGCACGGCCGCGCTGCCCGCCCAGGCCGGACGGGCCCCGGCCACGACCCCCAAGGGCAATCTGACCGTCGGCGCCGCGAAGGCGGGCGCGCTCCTCGACCGCCAGCTGACGCTCGCTCGGACCCGCGCCCACTCGGCGGCCCTCCAGGCGCTCGGCTCCTCCCGCTTCCACGCCGTCGCCGACAGCGTCGCCGTGCTCGCCAGCGAGGTCCCGCTGACCCCGGCCGCGGACACGACCGACCTGCGTCCGCTGGCCGCCGCGGCCCAGGACCGGCTGACCGACGCCGTCACCGGGCTGCCCCTGGTCACCGCGGGCCACCCCTATAACGCGGAGGCCCTCGTGCACGGCCTCTCCGCCGACACCGCTCCCCAGCCGCAGGACGCGCCGTGGCACCAGGTCCGGCTGCTGCTGCGGCTGCACCGCTACGCACGTGAGGTGCTGCACGCGGGGGAATGCCCCGTCGACGTACGCCTGCTCGGTGCGGGCCAGGCGCTCAACCGGCACCGGGACGCGGCGGAGGCGGCGTCCGCCGCGGCGTCGGCGGCCCGCACCCCGCGCATCGCGCCGGCGACGGCGTACGCGCTCGGTGTGCTGCACGCCGACCAGCGGCACGAGGTGGAGGCGGCGCGGTTCGCCTTCCAGCAGGCCTGGCAGAAGGAAGCCGTACGCACCCCGTGAGGGAGGCCCCATGGCCGACGACACCATCCGAGCGGCGGGCTGCGTCCTGTGGCGCCGCTCTCCGGTCGACTCCGCGCTGGAGATCTGCCTCGTCCACCGGCCCAAGTACGACGACTGGTCGCATCCGAAGGGCAAGCTGAAACGCGGCGAGGACTCGCTCTCCGGCGCGCTCCGCGAGGTCGAGGAGGAGACGGGCTACGGCGCTCTCCCCGGCTCCGTCCTCCCCACCGTCCACTACCTCGTCGGCGGCCGCCCCAAGGAGGTCCGCTACTGGGCGGCCGAGGCGGACGACGGTCATTTCACCCCGAACGACGAGGTCGACCGCGTCCTGTGGCTCTCCCCCACCGCCGCCCGCCACCGCCTCACCCAGCTCCGCGACCGCGACCTGGTGGACGCGCTCCTGGACGCGCTGCACCTCGCCTGACGTGTTCCCCTGGGTACGAGGGCACCGCTCCGGCGACCGAAGCGGTGCCCCACTCCGTGCGGGACGACGCGGTGGAGCGCGCGGCCGGCGCGCACTCACCGTAGCGAGCGCTCCCTTCGCTGGTGCTCATGGGAAAAGTGAGGCGAATGAGGGATGACGGGAACATGGGGCCCGTGGAACGCGTACGCACCCGTTCGATTACTTAGAGTTTCCTCATTGGCCCCCTTCGCCGGGACACAGCCGTGTCCTCGACGTAAGCGTTCCGTGACCTCACCGCACCGCCGTCAGGGGTTCACCCCCCGTTCACTTACGGCCTTCGACGCCTTCACCTGATCTGCTTAATTTCGGCCTTACACGGTGCGAAGGACGCCTCAGGGCGAACCCTCCGCATCGTCACGGACCGCATTACACAGACATCGCACGCCGCCACCAGACGGCGGCTCCTGGAAGGAACTCCCGAAGTGAAGCTTCAGCGCATGAACCGGCGTGCCCTCACCCTCGGTGCTCTCGCCGTCTCCGGCGCCCTGGCCCTCACGGCGTGCGGCTCTGACGACACCGGCAACACCAGCGGTGGCAGCAGTTCGGCCTCGGCCAGTAACAACAGCGCCATCAAGTGTGACGACGCCAAGGGTCAGCTGCAGGCCTCCGGCTCCTCCGCGCAGAAGAACGCGATCGACGCCTGGGTGAAGGCCTACACGGCCGCCTGCAAGGACGTTCAGATCAACTACAACCCGACGGGCTCGGGCGCCGGTGTCACGGCGTTCACCCAGGGTCAGACCGCGTTCGCCGGTTCGGACTCGGCCCTCAAGCCCGAAGAGGTCACCGCCGCCAAGAAGGTGTGTGGCGGCAACCCGGCGGTCGACCTGCCCATGGTCGGTGGCCCCATCGCGCTCGGCTACAACGTCGACGGTGTCGACAACCTCGTCCTGGACGCCTCCACGATCGCCAAGATCTTCGATGGCAAGATCAAGACGTGGGACGACAAGGCGATCGCGGCCCTGAACCCCGACGCGAAGCTCCCCAGCACCAAGATCCAGGCGTTCCACCGCTCGGACGAGTCCGGCACCACGGACAACTTCACCAAGTACCTGAAGGCCGTCGCCCCGTCCGACTGGAAGTACTCCGGCGGCAAGGCGTGGCAGGCGCAGGGCGGCCAGTCCGCTCAGGGCTCCTCCGGCCTCGCGCAGCAGGTCAAGCAGACCTCGGGCGCGATCTCGTACTTCGAGCTCTCCTACGCCGCTGACGGCATCAAGACCGTCGACCTGAAGACGGACGCCGCCACCCCGGTCAAGGCCACCGTCGAGAACGCCACCAAGGCCATCTCCACCGCCAAGGTCGCCGGCGTCGGCAACGACCTGGCCCTGGAGCTGAACTACAAGCCGACCGCCGAGGGCGCCTACCCGCTCACGCTGGTCACCTACGAGATCGTCTGCGAGAAGGGCAACAAGGCCGACACCCTGGCCGCCACCAAGTCCTTCCTCACCTACATCGCGTCCGAGGACGGCCAGAAGCAGCTGACCGCCGCCCAGTACGCCCCGATCCCCGCCGAGATCATCACCAAGGTTCGTTCCACCCTCGCGAACCTGAGCTGACCCGAGTGTGCGGCCCGCCTCGCCGAGGCGGGCCGCACCGTCCGGTGCACCGCCGCCTGGAGCCGTCACTCGATCCGGCTCCGCAGACCGGAGACTCATGATGGACATATCGACACGGAACACTGAAGCACCTCCCCCCACCCCACCGCCCGCCGCGCAGAAGCGCGCCGCCCGGGGTGCCACCCGTCCGGGCGACCGCGTCTTCCTCGCGCTCTCCCGCGGTTCTGGCATCCTCCTCCTGGTGATCATGGCCGCCATCGCGGTCTTCCTCACCTACCGGGCCGCGATCGCGATCAGCAAGGACGAGGGCAACTTCCTCACCACCTTCGAGTGGAACGCCAACTTCCAGCCGCCGGTCTTCGGTATCGCGGTGCTGGCCTTCGGCACGGTGGTCTCCGCGATGATCGCCATGGCCCTCGCCGTCCCGATCGCCGTCGGCATCGCGCTGTTCATCACGCACTACGCTCCGCGCAAGCTCGGCGGACCCGTCGCGTACGTGATCGACCTGCTCGCCGCCGTCCCGTCGATCGTGTACGGCCTCTGGGGCGCGATCATCCTCGTGCCGCACATGACCGGCCTGTTCGGCTGGCTCGACCACTACTTCGGCTGGACCGGCATCTTCTCGTGGGAGGGCGGGGCACCCCGCTCGATGCTCACCGTCGGCATCCTGCTCGCGATCATGATCCTTCCGATCATCACCAACGTGAGCCGTGAGGTCTTCCGCCAGGCGCCGCAGATGCACCAGGAGGCCGCGCTGGCCCTCGGCGCCACGCGCTGGGAGGTCATCCGCATGTCGGTGCTGCCCTTCGGCCGCTCCGGCGTGATCTCCGCCTCGATGCTCGGCCTCGGCCGCGCGCTCGGCGAGACGATGGCCGTCGCCACCGTGCTCTCCCCCAGCTTCGACATCCAGGCCAGCCTGCTCGACCCGGGCGGCGGCACGTTCGCGCAGAACATCGCGAGCAAGTTCAACGAGGCCACCGTGTTCGGCCAGGACGCCCTGATCGCCTCGGGTCTCGTCCTGTTCGTCATCACTCTGCTGGTCAACGGCGCGGCGCGCATCATCATCAACCGCCGCAAGGAGTACTCGGGGGCCAACGCATGAGCAACGCACCCGTCACCCGGAAGCACGCCAGCACGCTGCGCGGCGGCTCGCTCCCCTCGTGGTCGCCCTGGGGCATCGCCGCGGGAGCCCTCGCGGTCGCCGTGGGCATCGGCCTCGGCGCCGGCCTGGACAGCAAGGTCCAGTGGGGCCTGATCGCCGCGATCCTGTTCGTCCTCGGTACGTACGTCATCGCCGCGCGCGTCGAGGGCCGCCGTCAGGCCAAGGACCGCGTCGCGACCAGCCTCGTCTGGGTCTGCTTCATCGTCGCCGTCATCCCGCTGGCCTCCCTGATCTGGGAGACCATCAAGCGCGGCGCGAAGGCCTTCGACGTCTACTTCCTGACCCACTCGATGGGTGTGGTCACCGCCACGGAGTCCGGTGGTGGCATCTACCACGCGCTCCTGGGCACGCTGGAGCAGGTCGCCATCGCCTCGGTGATCGCGGTACCGATCGGTGTGCTCACCGCGATCTACCTCGTCGAGTACGGCAGCGGCAAGCTCGCCAGGGCCGTCACCTTCTTCGTCGACGTCATGACGGGCATCCCCTCGATCGTCGCCGGTCTGTTCATCCTCAGCTTCTGGATCCTGATTCTCGACATGGGCTACTCCGGCTTCGCCGGCGCGCTCGCCCTGTCGATCCTGATGATGCCCGTGGTGGTCCGCTCCACCGAGGAGATGCTCAAGCTCGTACCGAACGAGCTGCGCGAGGCCTCCCTCGCGCTCGGTATCCCGAAGTGGCGCACCATCATCAAGGTGGTTCTGCCGACGTCCATCGGCGGCATCACCACGGGCGTGATGCTCGCTGTCGCGCGTATCACCGGTGAGACCGCTCCCGTGCTGCTGTTGGTGTGGGGTACGAACTACATCAACAACAACCCGTTCGACGGCCCGCAGGCTTCGCTGCCGCTGTACATCTACCAGCAGTACGCCTCCGGAACCGACGCGGGCTCCGACCGGGCCTGGGCTGCGGCACTGGCGCTCATCGCCTTCGTCATGATTCTCAACATGGGGGCGCGGGCCATTGCCCGCTGGAAGGCCCCCAAGACGGGCCGCTGACGCGGCCGATCAGCGACCCGATCCTTTGCGAAAGAAGCAGTGATTGACATGGCCAAGCGAATCGACGTAAGCGGTCTCACCGCCTACTACAGCGCCCACAAGGCGATCGAAGACATCTCCATGACGGTCGAGCCCCGCTCCGTGACGGCCTTCATCGGCCCCTCCGGCTGCGGCAAGTCGACCTTCCTGCGCACCCTGAACCGCATGCACGAGGTCACCCCCGGTGGGCGTGTAGAGGGCAAGGTTCTCCTCGACGACGAGGACCTGTACGGGACCGGGATCGACCCCGTCGCGGTGCGCCGCACCATCGGCATGGTCTTCCAGCGCCCCAATCCCTTCCCCACGATGTCGATCTTCGACAACGTGGCGGCGGGCCTCAAGCTGAACGGCTCCTACAAGAAGGCCGAGCTCAGCGACATCGTCGAGAAGTCCCTCAAGGGCGCGAACCTCTGGAACGAGGTCAAGGACCGCCTGAACAAGCCGGGTTCCGGCCTGTCCGGTGGTCAGCAGCAGCGTCTGTGCATCGCGCGGGCGATCGCGGTGGAGCCGCAGGTCCTCCTCATGGACGAGCCCTGCTCGGCCCTGGACCCGATCTCCACCCTCGCCATCGAGGACCTGATCGGTGAGCTGAAGGAGCGCTTCACGATCGTCATCGTGACGCACAACATGCAGCAGGCCGCCCGCGTCTCCGACCGCACCGCGTTCTTCAACCTCTCCGCGGTCGGCCAGCCCGGCCGCCTCATCGAGATAGACGACACGGAGCGGATCTTCTCCAACCCGTCCGTCCAGGCCACGGAGGACTACATCTCCGGTCGCTTCGGCTGACCGGACCGCCTCCGGAAAGATCCCTCGCGGTGCTGCATGGCGGTGCCACCGCGAGGACGAGAAGGGCCCGCCCCTGGCTCCCGGGGGCGGGCCCGTTCGCGTTCCCCCAAAGGTTTGCACCCCGTCCGCCGCTTGAGCTTTCAGCCCGTCCGGCGTTTGAGGACAAGGCCGTTCAGGCCGAAGGGGGGCCTGGGGACGCAGCCCCCGGAGGTCGGGAGGGGCGGGCGGCAACGCCAAGGGGCCGGTCCTTGAAGGACCGGCCCCTGAACAACCGGGCGCCGCAGGAACGATCCCGCTCCTACAGGAACGCCAGGTTCACGACCCAGAAACAGGCCGCCGCCACGAGCGCGGCGGCCGGCATGGTGATGAACCAGCCGAGGACGATGTTCTTGGCGACACCCCACCGCACGGCGTTCACCCGCTTCGTCGCCCCGACACCCATGATCGCCGAGGTGATGACATGGGTCGTGGAGATCGGCGCCTTGAAGAGGTAGGCCGTGGTGAACATGATCGACGCACCGGTCGTCTCGGCCGCGAAGCCCTGCGGCGGATCGAGCTCGATGATCTTCCGCCCGAGCGTCCGCATGATGCGCCAGCCACCCGCGTACGTCCCCAGCGACAGCATCGTCGCGCAGACGATCTTCACCCAGACCGGGATCGGGTCGCCCGGCCCCTGGACGTCGGCGATGACCAGCGCCATCACCACGACGCCCATCGTCTTCTGGGCGTCCTGAAGACCGTGCCCGAGCGCCATGCCGGCCGCGGACACCGTCTGGGCTATACGGAAACCGCGCTTGGTCTTGTGCGGGTTGGACCGCCGGAACATCCACATGATCGCGGTCATCACGAGATAGCCGACGAGCAGACCGACGATCGGCGAGAGGAACATCGGGATGATGACCTTGTCGAGCAGGCCGTTCCAGTAGACCGTCGTGCCACCGGCCAGTGCCGCGCCGACCATGCCGCCGAACAGGGCGTGCGAGGACGAGGACGGCAGACCGAAGTACCAGGTGATCAGGTTCCAGGCGATCGCGCCGGTGAGCGCCGCGAAGAGGACGGCCATCCCCGTCGAGCCCTCGGGCGTCTGGATCAGCCCCTCGCTGACGGTGTTGGCGACCCCGCTGCCAAAAAACGCGCCGGCGAGGTTCATCACCGCGGCCATGGCGAGCGCGGCCCGCGGCGTCAGGGCGCGCGTGGACACGGAGGTGGCGATGGCGTTCGCCGAGTCGTGGAAGCCGTTCGTGTACGTGAATCCGAGCGCGACCGCAATGGTCACGATCAAAGCGAAGGTGTCCATGAACCGGTCAGGACTCCTTGACGGCGATGGTCTCCACCGTGTTCGCCACGTGCTCGAACGCGTCGGCCGCTTCCTCCAGCACATCCACGATCTGCTTGAGCTTCAGCACCTCGATGGCGTCGTACTTGCCGTTGAAGAGGTGCGCCAGCAGCTTGCGGTGGATCTGGTCGGCCTGGTTCTCCAGACGGTTGACCTCGATCCAGTACTCGGTGAGGTTGTCCATGGTCCGCAGGTTGGGCATGGCTTCAGCGGTGAGCTCCGCGGCCCGTGCCAGCACCTCGATCTGCTGCTCGACGCCCTTGGGCAGTTCCTCGACGTTGTAGAGGACGACCAGGTCGACGGCCTCCTCCATGAAGTCCATGATGTCGTCGAGGGAGGAGGCGAGTTTGTAGATGTCCTCGCGGTCGAAGGGCGTGATGAAGGAGGAGTTCAGCTGGTGGAAGATCGCGTGTGTCGCGTCGTCACCGGCGTGTTCCGCGGCCCTCATACGCTCTGCGATCTCGGCCCGGGACGAGGCGTCTGCCCCGAGCAGTTCCATCAGGAGTTTCGAGCCCGTGACGATGTTGTCCGCGGACGCGGAGAACATGTCGTAGAAGCTCGTCTCCCTGGGGGTCAGACGAAAGCGCACGTTGGGGTCCTCGGGGTGCTTCGGTTCGGTCAGGCTGATGCTAGGCGCATCATCCGGCCACGGCTAATGGGCCGTCCCCCAGTGTCGCCCATCGGGCACAGTGATCAACACAGGGTCCGGTACCGGCGTCGGGCAAGGGCCCTATACCCAGCAAAGTTCGATACCATATACCCACTAGGGGTATATGTATGGGGCGTTTCAGACATGATCACGATCGAACCCAGCAGGAGGACGCGATGACGACCACCGAGGCCGGCGCAGCGACGCCCTCCGGCGACGCGCAGGAGATCGTGACCGACCACGACCGCGGTATCCACGGCTACCACCAGCAGAAGGACGAGCACCTGAAGCGGCTGCGCCGCATCGAGGGGCAGATCCGCGGCCTCCAGCGGATGGTCGACGAGGATGTCTACTGCATCGACATACTCACCCAGGTGTCCGCCTCCACCAAGGCCCTCCAGTCCTTCGCCCTCCAGCTCCTGGAGGAGCACCTGCGCCACTGCGTCGCGGACGCGGCCCTCAAGGGCGGCGACGAGGTCGACGCGAAGGTCGAGGAAGCGACGAAGGCGATCGGCCGCCTGCTCCGTACCTGACGACGTACGCGACGACGTACAAGACAGCGGGCAAGGCGGTGCGCATGGCGACGCATGTGTGGCGACATATGTGACGCATGCGACGTGCGGGACGTATGTGATGTGTGCGACGTGCGCGACGGGTACGGCGCGCGGGACGGACTAGTCCTCCGCACCTCGCCGATGGGCACGTTCTTCGGCCACATTCAGCACCTCGTCGATGCTCTCCAGGCTGAGCCGGTCCTCGTGGGCGGCCGAGGCCGCGATGATCAGCTCTCCGCACAGCTCGATCTCGGCGAGTGCCACGTGGTCCTGAACTGCCGTACCACCGACCGGAGCCACGTGCGTCACCTCTTCCTGCCGTCACCGACTTCCTAGAGTAGGGAGCGGCCTACACACCGCGCATGGCACGGAAGGGCCATTTCCGGCCCTCCTGTGAAGCTACGGCTCCGGATGCTCTTGCCCATTCCTCCGGAACCCACTACTCCGCGATCTTCCCGGCGAAAATGTCCGCGTCAGCCGGCAGCCGTACGTCGGCGGGGCTGCCGAAGTCGTACAGCAGGATCGTCGAGGCGACCGCGACGGTGCCCTTCTGCTGCCCGTTGACGAAGCTGAACCGGTGCCTGACCTTGCGCAGTCTCCCCTGGTCGTCGAGGTAGGCGTCGAACGGCACCTCGGTGGTGGCGAACCCTTTCGCCGCCGCCGTCAGCGCCGACCGCTGCCCCTTCGAGGCGACCCGCGCGGCGGCGCCGAGGTCGGCGGTCCCGCGATAGTGCCGTACCGGGGTCCCGGCGACCTCGGTCTTCCCCACATAGGTCACCGTCCGCGCGCCCCGCAGCAGTTCGGCCGCGGCGTACGGGTCGGTGGCACCGCCCGTGACCAGGTTCCCGTCCGTGAGACCGGCCGTCGCCACGCGGACCCATTTGTCGGCGGGCACTCCGGCGCCCCGGTTCTTCATGAACAGAGCGCCCGGGGCGAGGAGTTCGGTGATCGGCCGGTGCTCGGCCGTCCCCGCGGGGTCCTGCGGCAGCATCACCTTCAGCCGCCCCGTCTGCTTCCTGAAGTCGTACACGCCCTGCCCGCGGATGGTGACCCGGGTCCCGCCGGTGGCCATCTCCATCGACGTGGTGGCCTTCGCGCTGCCCGCGCGCTCCAGCGCGGCAGCCGCCTGACGCAGCGTCTTGACGGTGCCGGCGCCGGTGCGGACGTCCTCGGCGGCTGGCCCGCCGCCCGAACACGCGGTGCCACAGACCATGAGCCCCGCCGCGACGAGCGCGACCACGACCGCCCGCCCCTGCTGCTGCGCCACCATCGTCCGCCGACCCCCAGCCGGTCCGTCCCGGGCCTTCCTGTCGTTCCGGTTAACGACGGGTAGGGGCGCCCGTCACGCGGGAGGTGTCCGTTCACTTGCCTTGGGTAACGTTGTCGGTGTGGAGCATCTGGACGAGACGCCCCCGGCCACCGAGCACCGGACGACCACGGTCGAAAATGGCCCCTTCTGCCTGGCCCGCTGCACCTGCGGCTGGCAGGGCCCGGCCCGCCGCGCCAGAAGCCAGGCCCGCACCGACGGAACGATCCACACCCTGAGCCTGACCGCCTAGGTCCAGCCACAGTCCCGCCTCCCGTCTCCCCCTTCCCCACGTCACCCCCGCGGCCATCCCCGCAACCCCACCCCGCCGCGCCCGGTCCTGAGCGCGCGTGCTGGGATGCGGGGTGCTGTAGCGGTTCTGCGACATACGGACGTGGAACCCCCGGGCCCGGGGGCCCGTCTCGTTCCACGGAACCCACGGGAGGCGCACATGCAACGGCGTTCGTTCATCGGCGGAGCCACCGCCGTCCTCGCGGCGGCGGCGACGTCCGCGTGCAACGGCAGTGACAGCGGCGACGCCAAAGCGTCCGGGCCGACCGAGAGCACCAGCGCCGAGAACACCGGCGTACGTACGGCGACCGCGAGCAGCCGCGCGGCCGCCAACTGGGCCGCGCTGTCCCATCAGCTCGACGGCGCCCTCATCCGCCCCGGCGACCGCAGCTGGCCGGCCGCCCACCAGCTGTACAACACGCGCTTCGACAACCTGACGCCCGCCGCCGTCGCCTATGTCGCGCATGCCGACGACATCCGCACCACCATGGACTACGCCCACGCCCACGGTGTGAAGGTGTCGATCCGCAACGGCGGCCACTCGTACGCCGGTTGGTCCTCAGGCAACGGCCGCCTGGTCATCGACGTGTCCAAGCTGAACAAGATCCGGGCATCGGTGAACGAAGCGGTCGTCGGCGCGGGTTCCAAGCTGATCGACGTCTACCGCGCCCTGGCGGCGAAGGGCGTCACCATCCCCGCGGGTTCCTGTCCCACCGTGGGCGTCTCCGGCCTGACCCTGGGCGGCGGCCACGGCGTGGTGTCCCGGGCGTACGGACTGACCTGCGACAGCCTCACGCAGGCGACGCTGATCACCGCCGACGGCAAGCAGCTCACCGCCAACGCCACCGAGAACAAGGACCTGTTCTGGGCCCTGCGCGGCGCCGGCAACGGCAACTTCGGGGTCGTCACCGAGCTCCGCTTCAAGACCCACCCGGCACCGCAGGCCGTCTCGGCGTACATGACCTGGCCGTGGGCCAAGGCCGCCGCCGTGGTGAAGGCCTGGCAGGAGTGGGGTCCGAGCCAGCCGGACGAGATCTGGTCGTCCTGTCACCTGTCCAACGCGGCCGGCGGCACGCCCACCGTGTCCATAGCCGCCTTCTCCCTCGGCACCTACGGCGAACTCCAGAACGCCGTGGACCGGCTGGCCGACCGGATCGGCTCCCCCGCGCGCAGCGTCACCCTCAAGAGGCGCTCGTACGAGGAGTCGATGGAGCTGTACGCGGGCTGCTCCTCCTTCGCGGCGGACGCCCAGTGCCATCTGCCGGGCTCGACGCCGGGCCGCAGTCCGCAGGGCGCCCTCGGCCGCGAGACGTACGCGGCCCGCTCGGACTTCTTCGACCGCTCGATCTCGGCGGCCGGCATCCAGACGCTCCTGAGCCAGATCTCCGGGGTTCGCGGCGGCGCGGGCAGCATCGCGCTCACCGCGCTCGGTGGCGCCGTCAACCGGGTCGCGCCCACGTCCACGGCGTTCGTGCACCGGCGTTCGCGCATGCTGGCCCAGTACATCGTCTCGTGGCGGGCGGGCACCTCCGGCACCACCGCCCAGTCCTGGCTGACCGGCGCCCACAACGCGATGGCCCGGCACGCCTCGGGCGCGGCCTACCAGAACTACACGGACGCGACACTGACCGACTGGCGCAAGGCATACTACGGCGACGCGGCCACCCGGCTCACGGCCCTGAAGCACCAGTACGACCCGAACCGCTTCTTCTCGTTCCCGCAGGCGCTGTAGCCGCAGGCGCTACGCGGCCAGGTCCCGTTCCTCGGACTGCTCGGCGCGCGCCCCCGGGATCAGGGTCTCCTGCCCGGCGGGTGCGGCGGCCCGCGCGCGGATCAGCCGGCCGGCGCGCGGAGCCGTCTCCACGGCCTTCATGACCGGGGTCAGCAGTGCCATGGCGAGCGGCGACAGCAGCAGGACGACGGCCGTGCCGAGCGCGAAGCCGCCGATGACGTCCGTCGGGTAGTGCACACCCATGTAGACCCGGCAGAACCCTTCGAGCAGCGCGAGCCCTATCCCCGCGAGTCCGAACTTCCGGTTGGCGACGAAGAGTCCGACGCCCATCGCCATGGTGAGCGTCGCGTGGTCGCTGACGAACGAGAAGTCGGTCTTGCCGCTCACGAGGACGTCGAGGCCCTGGTGGTCGGCGAAGGGGCGCGGGCGCTCCACGAAACCCCGTATCGGAACGTTCACGAGAAGCGCGATACCGGCCGCGAGCGGTGCCCAGACGAGTCCGGCCACGGACGACGCCGCGTCGGCACCGCCCCGCCGCCGCACGGTCCACCAGCACCACACGACCAGCAGGACCATCGCGAGCAGCAGTCCCCACTCGCCGACGAACCCCATGATCCGGTCGAACCAGTGCGGCGCGTCCTTGGCCAGGCCATTGATGTCGTACAGCAGCTCGACGTCGGGGTTCGAACCGGATGCGGCGAGTCCAGCCATGGCGCTGCGGCCCCTTCGTCGTCTTTCCCGCGGACGCACCCTTTCGTGCGCCGCTCGATCCACCCCCGTGGTTGTAGATCAGTTCTCTACGTCAAGAGGAACGCACACTCCGCTCCACTACGTTCCACCCTCCACGGAATGATCACGCAGACGTTATCGAAGAGAGATGCATCGCCGCAGATCAGGGGGTGGACTCATACCGAAGTGGGCAATGCTTTCGCGCCATCCTCCGTCACCCGGGTTGCCCCGAAGTAGTCGGGGGTGTCGACGGGGTCGAAGCGGATGACGGCACCCGGCCTGGGGGCGTCGATCATGTAGCCGCCGCCCACATAGATGCCCACGTGCCGGATGGCCCGGGAGTTGGTGAGGTCGTCCGAGAAGAAGACCAGATCCCCGGGCAGCAACTCCTCCCGCTTGGGGTGCGGCCCCGCGTTGTACTGGTCGTTGGCGACGCGCGGCAGGGTGACCCCGACACTCTCGTACGAGGCTTTGGTGAGTCCCGAGCAGTCGAAGCGTCCGCCCTGGTCGGCGGTTCCGTTGCCGCCCCACAGATAGGGGGTGCCGAGCTTCTTCTGCGCGTATGTGATGGCCGCCGCGGCCTGCTTCGAGGGGTCCACGCGGGTCACCGGCGCGGCGAAACTCTTCGACAGCGTGGTGATCGTCTTCACATAGTTCTGGGTCTCCTTGTACGGCGGCACGCCCCCGTACTTGATGACCGCGTACGCGCCCGCGTTGTAGGCGGCGAGCATGTTCTCGGTGACGTTTCCCGGCGCGTCCTTCACATAGGAGGCGAGCTGGCAGTCGTACGAAGCGGCCGACGGAATCGCGTCATTCGGGTCCCATACGTCGCGGTCGCCGTCACCGTCGCCGTCGACTCCGTGCGTGGCCCAGGTCCCCGGAATGAATTGCGCTATCCCTTCCGCTTTCGCCGGACTCTTGGCGTTCGGATTGAATCCGCTCTCCTGATACAGCTGGGCGGCGAGCAGCGCGGGATTGATCGCGCCGCAGAGATTGCCCCACTTCTGAACGAGCGGCTGGTACACGGCGGGTACGGCGCCCTTGGCGAGTCCGACCGAACCGCCGCCGATCCCGTTGGCGAGGTTCCCGGCCACCATGTAGACGCCGACGACGAGCAGCATCACGAAGCTGAGCGCCGCTCCGATGGCAAGGGTCGCCGCGATCCATGCCTTACGCACCGTCAACCGCCCCTCACCGCACAGGAGTCCGCCGACGTCAGTGTAGAGGCGGCCTCCGCGCGCGAGGGCGATCGCGCACAAGGACGGGCGGGTGTTCCGCCGGACAGGCCCTAACCGGCCCGGCCGGCCTCGCGGTAGAGGTTCGCGGCCTCGGACCCGAACACGGCGCTGTACGAGATGTCGTCGGTGTCCCCGCCCTGCTCGTGGCCGCCGATGACGCCGACGACGGCGCCGTCCCCGTTCACCCAGGGACTGCCGCTGGTCCCGCCGGCGAAGGCGGGGCACTCGATGCGCTGCTGCGTGCGGCTGTGCGCGGTGGGCTTGTCGGTGCAGGTGACGGGGGTGTCGAGGGAGCTGGGGTATCCGGTGACGGTGACGGCAGTGGCCCCGGTGGCCTGGTGCGCGGCGAAGGCGTTGCCGCCTCCGACGGCGTCCTCGACCTCCTTGCCGTCGCGGGTGCCGAGGACGGCGAAGGCGACGTCGCTGTCCTCAACCTTGCTCCCCTGGCCGTCCTTGCCGTCCTTGCCGTCCGTCCACCCCTCGGGGAGGAAGACCCCTTGGACGTCCCAGAACCCGTACGGCGCGCTGCCGCCCCGGTACCCGGGCGCGAAGGAGATTTCCCCTCCGCCGTCCAGACAGTGGGCCGCGGTGACGACGAGGTCCCGCCCCGCGCTGTGCACGACGGAGGCGGTGCAGAAGTGCCCGCCGTTGCCGCCGCTCGCGGCGCTCCCGTGGAACAGGGCGCCCACGCGGGCGGTCCGGCCGTTCTCGGCGGCCTGGACAGTCACGCCGAACGGTCCTGGGCCGTCGCCGGCCGCCGCCACGGACGCGGACGTCACGGCCATCAGGACGACCGCCGCACCGAGCAGCACGGGCCGCCGGGCGCCGGGGGAACGGGTGATGCGGGTGCGGTTCATCGCCTCTCACCTTGCCCCGAGCGGGTGAGAAAAACCCTTCGACCAGTCCGAGTATCACCTGTGAAGGCTCGCCCCGCCCGGCCACTCCCGCCCTCCCGTTCCCCCGAGGCCACCACGCTCCGGTTCAGCCCTGGGGCCGCCCGGCACCGCGGCACTCCGCCCACAGCAGCTTCCCGCCCCGCGACGCCCCCAGCTCGCGCAGCACGGACACCCCCCACGCGTCGGCGCAGGCCCGTACGAGGTGCAGCCCCCGGCCGTGCTCGGCGTCCTGCGGGGGCGGGCCGCCGGTGGCGCCCTGCCGGAATCCGGGCGGGACGGTCGGGTCCGAGTCCCACACGGCGACCCGCAGCCGGTCGGGTTCCGCCGAGAGGACGCGGAGGGCGTACGGGCCGGGTGCGTGCAGATGGGCATTGGTCAGGAGTTCGGAGGCCAACAACTCGGCCGTGGGCGTGAGTTCGGTGAGCCCGTGGGCGGCGAGCACGGCACGGAGGGTGACACGGGCGATGCCCGGGGCCCGGGGATCGTGCGGGAGTTGGAGGGTGTAGGACCAGGGCGGGGATACGGTGGCCATGGAAGTCTCCGATCACGGAGGGGAGTTGGGTGGTGTCGTGCCGCTACGTTGCCCAGTGACCCGGCCGCTCCGTCGAGCGGGGTGCTTCTGGGCGGGGGACCCGAGCAATAAGGTAGCCGCGACCGGTAAACGCGTTCACCGGATAGCGGGAATCGGCTTTACTACCACCCGTGTGGGTGACCAGTACCAGCAAGGAGGCAGCGAGCCCGTGAGGACGAACCCGACGGGTCGCCAGCTCCGTTTCGGCACGGAGCTGCGCAAACTCCGCGAGCGCGCGGGCCTGACCTCGACCGAGGCCGGTCAACTCATGGGCATCAAGCAGGCCCAGGTCAGCAACATGGAAGCCGGACGGGTTGGCGTGAGCGCCGAGCGCGTCCACACACTCGCCTGTCACTACGACTGCTCGGACAGAGCCCTGGTCCAAGCGCTCAGCGACATGACGGCCGGACGCGCACGCGGCTGGTGGGAGGAGTACCGCGAGATCCTGCCGGGCGGGCTGATCGACTTGGCCGAGATGGAGCACCACGCCACACGCCTGACCGCCGGGATCACCGCCCACATCCCCGGCCTGCTCCAGATCCACGATCACGCCCGCGAGGTCTTCCGCCAGGTCGTACCGGAGCTCTCGCCCCCCGATGTCGAACACCGGCTGTCGTTCCGGATCAAGCGTCAGGCCGTCCTCTTCAAGGACTCCCCCACGCCGTACCGGGCCGTCCTCCACGAAGCCGCCCTGCGCATGCAGTTCGGCGGCCCGGCCGTCACGAGGAAGCAACTCCGGCACATCCTCGACATGAGCGAGCACCCGCACATCGTCGTCCAGGTCATCCCGTTCGCCGCCGGCGCCTACCCCGGGTCCGGGCAGTCGATCCTGTACGCCCACGGAGCGGTCCCCCAGCTCGACACGGTGCACCTCGACCAGTCCCACGGCTCCGTACTGCTCGACGCCGAAGCCCAGCTCGGCAAGTACCGCGTACTGCTGGAGCGCATGACGGGCATCGCCCTTGGCCCCCGAGAGTCGCGGGAGTTCCTCCACTCCATCGCCCAGGACCTGTGAAAGGACCCGAGATGCCCACCACCACCTGGCAGAAGTCCTCGCGCTGCGGCGAGGGAGAGGCCTGCATACACGTGGCCGGAGAGCGCGCCTCCGGCGCGATCCACCTCACCGAGTCCGGCGACCCCGGCGGAGCGATACTCACCGCCGCGCCCGCGGCCTTCCGCTCCCTCCTCCGTACCCTCAAGCAGGACAAGAAGGAACTGGACCGTGGCTGACATCCCCCCGAACCTCGACTGGGTGCGGGCCGCGCCGGACGACGCGACGGGTCCGGGCCCCTGGATCGAACTCGCCTTCGGCGAGGACGACTTGGTCTACATCCGGGAGACCGGCGACCCGGAGAACGTCGTCACCACCACCCGCAGGAAGTGGGACGCGTTCGTCCTGGGCGTCCAGGCGGGCGAGTTCGACCACTTCGTGGCGGGGCTGGAGGACTAGGGCCTGTCCGGCGGATCAAGTCGGAGGAAACCTGCGGCGCCTGATCAGCGCACGTGAGCGGGGTCTGGTGCGTCCAACTGCAAGGCGGAGGAGGGCGTCGATGCGGAGCATCGGCAACCGACGACAACGCCGCTGGGGGTCCCCCCTGCTCGAAGAGCTTGGGGGAGGGCGTGCCAGGCCCCGCGTCTCCGGCATGATCCGCCGGACAGGCCCTAGCGGCCCCCGGCTCCCGCCGAGGGCCGCTCATGAGGTGAGGGCGGGCGGCCTCACGCCGATTCGGCCCCCGTGTACGCCGCCGTCGTCCGGTCCGCCGAGGCCCGGGCACTGGATTCCGGCTCGCCTGCGGCGACATTCGCCTCGTACCAGCTCTCGCTGCTCAGCGTGATGAAGCGCAGGCCCTCGTCGGAGGCCAGCCAGGCCATGCTCTCCTTCGGGTCCACGGAGCCGCCCGGGGACCCGAGGTGGCCGGCCATGCCCATCAGGCCGAGATCCCAGCCGACGCCGACCGCACCGGGCCCGAACTGCTCCCAGCGTTCGTCGTCGACGTGGGCGATGTGTTCGAGCTCGAAACGGGCGCGGTCCCCCTCCGGGGTCACCCGCACCTCGATCCAGCTGACCTCGCCACCGTACTCCCAGGTCGCGGCGAAGCTCTCCGGCGGCTCGCACCGCTCGATCGTGCCGCCCGCGTTGCCTTCCAGCTGATAGGTCCCGCCGAGGCGGAGGTCACCGGAGACGGGCAGGAACCAGCGGGGGATGCGCTCGGCGCTGGTGCAGGCGTCCCAGACGTCCTCGACCGTCGCGTCGTAGGTCTGGCTCAGCGTCACCACACGGGCCTCGCCCGCCTTGAACTCGCGCGTGCCGACGGTGCGGCGCACGGCGTTGATCTGGTAGGTCACGTCGATCACGGTTGCTCCTCCGGAGGTGTTCCCTTGCCGTCGCCGGACTCCCTCAGGCGACGCTCCCGCTTCCCCCGCGCCAGCTCGGTCCCCAGAGCGTCCAGATGCGGCGTCCAGAAACGACGGAACCGGTCCAGCCACACGTCGATGTCCCGCAGCGGTTCCGAGTCCACCGCGTACAGCCGCCGGGCCCCCTCCGGCCGTACGGTCGCGAAGCCGTTCTCCCGCAGCACCTTCAGATGCTGCGAGACGGCGGGCTGCGATATCCCGAACTCTTCCCTGATGACCTCGCACACCGCCCCGGAGCTCATCTCGCCGTCCGCGAGCAGCTCCAGAATCCTGCGGCGCACAGGGTCTCCGAGTACGTCGAATGCGTGCATCCCTCGACGATATCAACCATCACTTATATAAGCCACCGCAGATATCAGGCCGCGGCAACCAGCCGGGGGGATAGCCTTCGGATCATCGGTTCGACGTACGGCGTCCACCTCACGCAGAAGCGGCGACCCGGGGAACACCGGCTCGACGGACCGTCAGAAACGGTCCGGCGGGGCCGTGTCCGTTCGAATTCGCCCCGCGCGCGAGCCGTAGAAGGGCACAACGACGGAACCACACGCCAGGTTTCGCTTCCGCTTCATTGCCCGGCGTGACCGGCCGTGATACACAGAGTGACGATACGACTCTTCGTACACCGCCGTACGCCTCCCGCGAGGGTCCCGCGTACGCCGGTGACAAGGAATTCGTACGAATCCCGCCAACCAATGACGTCAAGTCGACATGCGACGGCGTCATTTTCGGCGAGAATGGGCCCGACCTCTGCGCGCAGTGGCAGGGGGTGCAGAACTACCCACTAGGGGCGGTGACTTACATGCTTTTCGCAGCCGACAAGGGCGACATCAACACAATCATCGGTGGAATCGCCCCGGACTGGGGCCCCTTCGGCAGCCTGGGCAACGAAGCGAAGGTGATGGTCGAGGTGGTGATGGCGGTCGCCATCCTGCTCTGCCTCGGCATCGCGATCTGGGGCGCGGCCAAACAGCGCATCGGCGCGACGGCCCTCCGCGACACCTTCAGCGCCGAACAGGGCAAGGGCCTCATCATCGCCGGGCTCACGGGAGTCTTCATCATCGGATCCCTCGGCACACTCTTCACCATCGTGTACGGCATGGCCGTGTAGCCCGGCCGGGCCGCGCCCCCACCCGGCGCACCGCCAGTCCCCGGCCGGGCGCGCCCGGAATCTCTCTCCTCCGACCCACCCGTCCGTCGTGCCCACCGGCTGAGGTTGCGTTTCCCTGATGTCGAGTCACCACACCGCGCCCGCGCGGGAACCAGCACGGCTACCGTCGTACTACTTGGTTCAGCCAGAGGTTGAGGGGGCGTACGCGGCATGAGTCTCGGTGACGAACCCGGGTACGGCGACGCCTCGCGCGGCGAGGACGGAGGGTACGGGGGCTCCGGCCAGACCCGCACCCGCCTCCCCGACCGCCCGGGCGACGTCTACGGTGGCGCGCGGCGCGGTCGCGGATCCTCCTCGCGGAGCCTGATCACGGTCGTCGGCGTGGTGGTCCTCCTCATCGCCGCGATCGCCTTCGCGAACCGCGGTGACAGCACGTCCCCCTCGGGAGACGGCGCCGGCGACAAGGCGAAGACCTCCCCCACGACGGCCTCCGGCGAGCACCCGGTGAAGTCGAAGGTCGCGGGCATCCCCTCGGGCTTCGCCCACACGGGCGAGGGCGCGCAGAGCGCAGCGGCGAACTACGCGGTGGCGCTGGGTTCGGCCGACATGTTCAACAAGCCCAGCCGGGACCAGATCCTCGCGACCGTGATCACCCCTTCCCGGGTGGCCGCCCTCGAGGCGACGCTGGACAAGGCGTACACGCCGCAGTTCAACAAGAACGTGGGCCTGAACGAGGACGGCTCAGCTCCGCAGGGCTACACATTCGTCTCGCGTACGAGCCCGATCGGCACCAAGACGACCGAGTCCTCGAACGACAAGGCGACCGTGGAGGTCTGGTGCGGTGGCCTGCTCGGCCTCGCCGGCCAGAACTCCACCAACCCGGTCACCAGCAGCTGGTTCACCATCACCATGAAGTTGGAGTGGACCGGCGGCGACTGGAAGATCGTCACGCACTCCCAGAAGGACGGCCCCGCGCCCGTACCGGGCGATGACCGGGCCTCCAGCGCCGACGACATCGCGAAGGCTGTCGAGGAGTACGGAGGGTTCACGTATGCCCGCTAACCGCCGCGTACTCAAATTGACCGCTGCCGTCGGGGCCGTACAGGCCGCGGCGGTGCTGCTGGCCACGAGAGCCGTCGCCGCGCCCACTCCGTCGCCCTCGGCGAGCAGTGACCCCTGCGGTCTCATTCACGGCCCCGCCAAGAACTACTGCGAGAGCGGCGACAAGGGCTCCGGCCGATCAGGTCTCAGTGACAGCCCCGGGCTCGGGTCCACGCTCGACCCCCTCTCCTCCCTGGCCAAGGGCTGTGCCGACGCCGCCTCCTGGACCGTCGACAAACTCTCCGCCGCCGTGAACGACACCGCCAACGTCGACTTCACGAACCCCAAGTTCCTCCAGCAGTACGCCGTCGTCTTCGCGGCGTCCTCGATCCTGACCCTGCTGCTGTGGCTGCTGGCCGTGACGAAGCGGGCCGTGCGGGGTGTCCCCCTCAGCACCGCTCTCTCCGAGGCGATCGGCTTCCTCTGGCTGACGGTGCTGGCCTCGGCGTTCACGCCGCTGATCCTCTACACCGTCGTGTCGGCGACCGACGGCGTGACGGAGGTGCTCGCCAAGACGACCGGCAATCAGACGGACGCGTTCTTCGGGACGTTCTCCGGCGCGCTCAACAAGGGCGACGACATCGGCGGCGGCCCCATCATGCTGATCGTCGTCTCCCTGGTCTCGATCCTCGCCGCCGGAGTCCTCTGGCTGGAGCTGGTCATCCGGGCCGCCCTGCTCTACGTCGGCGCCCTCCTCGGCACCGTCGTCTACTCCGGCATCGTCGACAAGAACCTGTGGGGCCACGTCCGCCGCTGGGCGGGCATCATGATCGCGGTGATCCTGGTGAAACCGGTCATCGTGATAGTGCTCGGCCTCGCCGGAGCCCTCAGCTCCGACAGCGGACCCGACGCGTTCTCCGCCGTCGTCTCCGGGCTCGCCATCATCCTGCTCGCCATCTTCGCCAGCGCCATGATCTACCGCTTCGTACCGGGCTTCGGCGACGAGATCGCCGGCTCCCGCAACAACCGCATCATGCAGGGCGCCGAAGGCAAGGCCGCCGCCGTGATCAGCTCGCCGGCCACCCTGGTCGCGCAGGGCATCAAGACGCACAGCACGCGCGCCGACAACAACGGTGGAGGAGGCGGGGGCGGGAACAGCCAGCCTCGCCCCGCCAACCCCGCGTCCGGCGGTGTGGCCGCGCACAGCAGTCGTACGCCGAACGGAGGCGGCGGATCTGTCCCCTCCGCCGCACCCCCACCGCGTACCAGCCCGGTCAACACCCCGCACGCGAGCAACACCCGCAACAGCAGTACCAACCGCACGGGAGGTGAAGGGCGTTGACGACCGAGTCCCACTTGTCCCATCCGGTCACGCCCCGCCGTACATATCTGATCGGCCGCGCCCGGCCGAACGCGATCGTCGGCCGGAACCGCGAGTCCGGCGAGATCGCGCTCATCATCGGGGGCGCGTTCCTGGGCATGATGTGCGGCCTGCTCGTCCCGGTCCTGTCCCTGCGGATCGTGCTGCTGATGGGCTTCCCGCTGCTCGCGCTGGCCGCGGTGTACATCCCCTACAAACGCCGCACGTTCTACAAGTGGTTCGAGATCAACCGCAGCTACAAGCGGAGCCTGCGCCGGGGAACGGCGTACCGCAGTCATGTGATGGAGGCCGGTACCCGCGTCGACGGGAAAGAGGTCGAGATCGGACCGCCGCCCGGCATCGGGCGGATCTCCTGGCTCGCCGCCCCGTTCGGCCCCGACGAGATCGCCGTGCTGCTGCACGCCGACCGGCGGACCGTGACGGCCGCGATCGAGATCGAGGGGCCGGGTGTCGGTCTGCGCGACAGCGAGGACCAGGAGGCCCTCGTCGACCGCTTCGGCACACTGCTCAAGCACGTGGCGAACGGCGACGGCTTCGTCACCCGCCTCCAGATGCTCGCCCGCACCCTCCCCGCCGACCCGGACGCGCACGCCAAGGACGTCTCCGTACGCGGGGACGAGCGGGCTCCCGGATGGCTCCAGCAGTCCTACGACCAGCTCCAGTCCATGGTGTCCACGAGCAGTGAGCAGCACCGGGCCTATCTCGTCGCCTGCATGCACTACTCACGCGAACTGGCCGCCGAGGCACAGGCGATGGCACGGGCCGCGCGGCCGCAGGGCGGGCGGAAGCTCGACCGGGACGCCGGGCTCGCCGTCGTCATGGCGCGCGAGCTGACCGACATCTGCTCCCGGCTCCAGGAAGCCGACATCCGCGTACGCCAGCCGCTCGGCCAGGGCCGGCTGGCCTCCCTCGTGCACTCGATGTACGACCCCGACCACCCGATCGACCACATCCAGGCGATGACCAAGCGCAACGCCTGGCCGGCCGAGCTGGACGCCATGGAGCCGACGTACCTCCAGGCGAAGACCCGCGAGTCCTCCACCCGCGCGCCCTGGTGCCACGCCACGGCCTGGGTGAAGGAGTGGCCGATGACCCCGGTGGGCGTCAACTTCCTCGCCCCGCTCCTCGTCCACACCCCCGACGTCATCCGCACGGTCGCCGTGACCATGGACCTCGAACCCACCGAGATCGCCATCGAACGCATGCTGACCGAGAAGACGAACGACGAGGCCGAGGCCAGCCGCGCCGCCAAGATGAACCGGACCGTCGACCCGCGCGACGTCGCCTCGCACAACCGTCTCGACCAGCGCGGCGAGGACCTCGCGAGCGGCGCCGCGGGCGTCAACCTCGTCGGCTACATCACCGTGTCCTCCCGTTCCCCCGAGGCCCTCGCGCGCGACAAGCGCACCATCCGCGCCTCGGCCGGCAAGTCGTACCTGAAGCTGGAGTGGTGCGACCGCGAGCACCACCGGGCCTTCGTCAACACCCTCCCGTTCGCCACCGGAATCCGCAGGTAGGGGCTGATGCACTGATGCGGGATCCGCTGTCCGCCGCGACGGACGCCTTCACCTCCTTCCTCTTCGGCAAGGTCGAGACGACCCGCCTCCCCGTCCGTACGTCCACGGGCCAGGCCCAGGCGGTCTATCTGCCCACCGCCGCCCCGGGCCTCGGCGACTCGGGCGTCATCATCGGCCGCGAGGTGTACTCCGGAAAGGGCTACATCTACGACCCCTTCCAGCTGTACGGGCAGCAGCTCCCGGCCCCGCACTGGCTGGTCCTCGGAGAGTCCGGCAACGGCAAGTCGGCGCTGGAGAAGACGTACGTCCTGCGGCAGTTGCGCTTCCGCGACCGCCAGGTCGTCGTCCTCGACGCCCAGGGCGAGGACGGCGTCGGCGAATGGAACCTCATCGCGCAGGAGCTGGGAATAACTCCCATCCGGCTCGACCCGACGGCCGCCCTGGACATGGGAATCCGCCTCAACCCGCTCGACCCCGCGATCACGACGACGGGCCAGCTGGCACTGCTGCGCACGATCATCGAGGTCGCGATGGGCCACAGCCTCGACGAGCGGTCCGGCTTCGCCCTGAAGGTCGCGCACGCCTACGTCAACGAGACGATCGTCGAGCGCCAGCCCGTGCTCACCGACATCGTGGAGCAACTGCGCCACCCCGAACCGGAGTCGGCCGAGGCGATGAACGTCGCCATAGACGACGTACGGGCATGGGGCCTGGACGTCGCACTGGTCCTGGACCGGCTGGTCGACGGTGACCTGAGAGGCATGTTCGACGGCCCGACGACGGTCGGCATCGACCTGGACGCCCCCCTCACCGTGTTCGACCTGTCGCACATCGACCGGAACTCGATCGCCATGCCGATCCTGATGGCGATCGTGGGTGTGTGGTTGGAGCACACCTGGATCCGGCCCGACCGCAAGAAGCGCATCTTCCTGGTGGAGGAGGCGTGGCACATCATCAACAGCCCCTTCGTGGCGCAGCTGTTCCAGCGTCTGCTGAAGTTCGGGCGGCGCCTCGGCCTGTCCTTCGTGGCGGTGGTCCACCATCTGTCGGACGTGGTCGACGGAGCGGCGGCCAAGGAAGCCGCCGCGATCCTGAAGATGGCGTCGACGAGGACCATCTACGCGCAGAAGGCGGACGAGGCACGGTCCACCGGCCGGGTCCTCGGCCTGCCCCGCTGGGCGGTCGAGATCATCCCGACGCTGACCCCGGGCATCGCGGTCTGGGACGTCAACGGCAACGTCCAGGTGGTCAAGCACCTCATCACCGAGACCGAACGCCCGCTGGTCTTCACCGACCGGGCGATGACGGAGTCGTCCGCCGACCTCCTCCTCTCCGACGACGCGATGCGCGCCGCCGAACTGGAGGCCGAGGAACGGGCGGCTGCCTTCATGGAGCAGCACCTCAGCGATCTCGACGGCTCCTCCGAGTCCACGGTGGCGTGAGATGAGACAGGACGACCGGCACGACCCCCGGCGCGAGGCAGCGGGCGGCATCCCCGACGGCCTGCTGATCGGGGTGCTGGGCTTCCTCCTCGGCATGACGCTGATGGTGTGGACGGCGACGGGCCTCGCGGGCTGGTTCTCCCGCGGCGCCTGGCCGGAAGCGATCACCTTCACCCGTACGCCGCTGGCCATGCGGCACCTGATCGGCGCGCCGCACGACATCGCCGGCGCCTGGCCCGACACCCCCGCCGCCCAGCTGTCCGGCTACGGCCTCTTCTGGGGCCTGTTCATCGGCCAGTTGATGGTGCTGCTGGTCCTCGCGGTGTTCGTGATGGGGACCGTGGCGCGGTGGCGGGCGGGACGGGCGCGAAGACGGGCCGAGGCCACCGCGTCCGCGGACGCGCCCGGTCCGGTGGTGCCGCCGGCCAGGACGGAGCAGCAGCCGACGGCGGTACGGCCGAGGCCCGCGCAACCGATGGCCGCGCAGCCCCTGGAGACGGCCTTCACGGCAGCCGAGGGCGAACGAGTGGACCAGCGGGCGCGCGAGCTCGCCGGCGACCATGCGGGCGAACGTACAGGCGAACGGGCGGACGAGCAGGCGGGCGAACGTGTGGGTGGCCGGGAGACCGCCTCCTTCGAAGCGACGGCACCCCGCCCCGCCATGGCACCCCAGCCGAATCCGACGTGGACGTCCACCCGCGCGGTCGTCCTGGCCCCCGCCGAAGCCCGCCACCCCACCGCGGCCGAGGCCGTACGCGACGCCGAGGGTCCGGCCCTCGTCATCACGTCCGACCCCCGCACCTGGTCGGAGACCAAGGACGCCCGCGCCAAACTGGGCCCCGTCCTCCTCTACGACCCCGCCCACCTCTGCGACACCCCCGCACGACTCCACTGGTCCCCCGCGGCAGGCTGCGAGGACAAGGAGACGGCGGCGGCCAGGGCGGCGGCCCTCCTCGCCCCGGTGCGCCCCACCGCCAAGGTGGACCAGGCGATGGCCGATGTCGCGGAAACGCTCATGCGCAGCTATCTGCACGCCGCCGCGGTGGAGGGCAAGACCTTCCGCCATGTCCACCGCTGGGCCCAGGGCTCACAGGTGCAGGACGCCGTACGAGCCCTGCGGACGAACCCCAAGGCCGCGTCCGGCGCCGCGGGCGAGCTGGAGGCCGCGCTCATCTCGCACCCCGAACGCCGGGACATCGCGCAGGAACTGACGGCGCGTGCCCTCGCCTCTTTCGGCACGGTCAATATCCGCGAGGCCTGCACTCCGAACCGAAATGACAGCCTCGCCTTGGATTCCTTCGTCAACGAAGGGGGCACGCTTTATGTGGTCGGCGAACCCATCGAGGACCCCAAGGCGAACCCCGGCGCCATGCCGCTCCTGACGGCCCTCGCCTCAAGCGTGGTCGAGCGTGGCCGGCGCATGGCCGAACGGTCATCCTCCGGTCGCCTCGACCCACCACTCACGCTCGTCCTCGACGACGTCGCGGCCGTGGCCCCGCTCCCCCAGCTCCCGGACCTCCTGACCACCGGTCCGGCCCGCGGCCTGCCGACCCTGGCCCTCCTCCGCTCCCGCGAACAACTCCGGTCGCGCTGGCCGCAGTACGAGCTTCCGGTCTGACGCCCGGTCGGCCACCGCACCCGGGTCGGCGGAGGACGCCGCCCCGCAAGCGGGCAGGCCCTACCCCCGATCGATCACGAACTCGAGCTCCAACTCCCCGGTGTCCCCCGGCATCGGCACCGTCTCTCCGGTCGGTACGAAGCCCGCCTTCCGGTAGAACGCCTCGGCACGGCTGTTCTTCTCGTGCACGAAGAGCCGCACACGATCGAGCCCGATCCCCCAGGACCAGGCGAGAGCGGCGTCGAAGAGCGCACGGGTCACCCCGGCCTCACTCCCCCGGTACTCGGGCCGCACGAAGACCCCCACCAGATGCCCCTGGCTCCGCTCGGTCACCTTCCCGAACGGGTCCCGCACACCGGCCTCTTCGACCAGCACGGTCACGGATCCGGCCCACACCCCGTTGTCGGCGACGGCCACGATCTGCTGCCGCTCCGTGACACCGACGGCCGCTCCGACCGTCCGGTCCTGCCAAAACGCATCGGACTTGGCGACCGCGTCCTCGTAGGTCTCCAGGAAAGCCAGGTGCGCGACCGGGTCCCGCAGGGCGTCGAGTCTGAGCTCCTTCACCTGAAGCCACTCGTCGGGTCGTATGGAACGGATCACGTGGGTCATGGGAGAAACCGTAGTACGCGCGTACGACAACTCTCACCTGATATCCACCCTGCCGATCAACGCCGCCCGAACCCCCGTCATGCTCTTCCCTGTACGACATTGCCAGCCGATCGATCCAGTGCCAGCTCGCCAGGGAGAACGCCGCATGCCCAAAGTCCAACTAGAGGAACTCCGCACCGTCATTCACCCCACGGGCAAACTGGACAGCAGGGCCGAACACTGGGCCGGCCGCCTCTACATGAGGTCTCTCTCCCTGCGCGTGACCCGCCACCTCGTCGACACGCGCATCTCGCCGAACCAGATCACCGTGATCATGGTCTTCGCGGGGGTGTTCTCCGGAGTCGCCCTGATCCTGCCGGGCCTCGGCGGCGCCGTGCTCTCCGTCCTCTTCATGCAGCTGTACCTGCTGCTCGACTGTGTCGACGGCGAAGTGGCCCGCTGGCGCCGCCAGTTCAGCCCGCTCGGCGTCTACCTGGACCGGCTCGGCGCCTACCTCGCCGACGCCGCCGTCATGGTGGGCATGGGCATCCGAGCCTCCCAACTCGGCCTCGACCCCTATCTGGTGGCCGGTCTTGCCGCGGCCATCGGCGTCCTGCTCCTGAAGTCGTCCTCCGACCTCGTCCACGTGGCCCGCTCCGACAGCGGTATGCAGAAGGCCACCGACCAGTCCGTCGTCCCGCGCTCCAGCGGTCTCGCGCGGATCCGCCGGCTGACCTCGGCCGTGGGCCTCCACCGCCTGGTCAACGGCATCGAGTGCACGATCCTGCTGCTCGTCACCGCGATCATCGACCTGGCGCTCGGCGACCTGACCGCCACGCGTATCGCGACCGTCGCGGTGACCGCGATCGTGTGGCTGCTCGTGCCCGCGCACATCGTCTCGATCGTCGCGTCGTCCCGCCTGAAGTAACCGCACAGCAAGAAAAAAAGGGGGGCGGACTCCGCAAGGAGACCGCCCCCCTTTCACCTTCACCAGGACCTCCGCGTCCGAGTACTGAACGAAACAGTCCTGAACGCAGAAAACCCCCGTACCGGTTTCCCGGTACGGGGGTTTTCTTCAAAATTTGTTCGGCGGCGTCCTACTCTCCCACAGGGTCCCCCCTGCAGTACCATCGGCGCTGTGAG
>NZ_JBEXNW010000030.1:0-115647 GCF_040611295.1 Streptomyces sp. NPDC002935 | reverse complement strand
ACGCCCGGTTACATTCCGAACCCGGAAGCTAAGCCTCACAGCGCCGATGGTACTGCAGGGGGGACCCTGTGGGAGAGTAGGACGCCGCCGAACAAATTTTGAAGAAAACCCCCGTACCGGGAAACCGGTGACGGGGGTTTTCTGCGTTTAGGGTCTTTGTTATGGGCTACGAACTGATTATTTTCGACAACGACGGCGTCCTCGTTGACAGTGAGCCGATCTCCAACACTCTTCTGGCCGCGTATCTCAGCGAGCTGGGCCACCCCACCTCGTACGAGGACTCCCTGCGGGACTACATGGGCTCCGCCATGCACCGCATCCACGACCTGGTGCTGGAGCGCACCGGGCAGCGGCTGCCGGACGACTTCGACGACGTGTTCCACACGCGGGTCTTCGCCGCCTTCGAACGGGAGCTGAAGCCGGTTCCCGGTGCCGGGCAGGTGCTGGAGAAGCTGGCCGCGGACGGAGTGCCGTACTGCGTGGCCTCCTCCGGGAGTCATGAGCGGATCCGGGTCGGGCACCGGACGACGGGGCTCGACCGGTGGTTCGACGACGGGCGGATCTTCAGCTCGCAGGACGTGGGAAGGGGCAAGCCGGCGCCCGATCTGTTTCTCCACGCGGCCCAGCGCATGGGCGTACGACCGGAGAAGTGCGCCGTCGTCGAGGACAGTCCGCTGGGAGTGCGGGCGGCCAACGCGGCCGGGATGGACGTGTACGGGTTCACCGCCATGACGCCGGCCGACAGGCTGACCGGTGCCACCCAACTCTTCTCCGACATGGGGGAGTTGGCTGACCTGCTCGTATGACGGCATCCATCGGCGGGGGCTGACATATGTCATGCCGAGCTCCGGACGATCGTTTCTGTCGGCGGGTGGGGACCGACCGCGAAGCTGAGTACATCGAAACGGGACGTACACAGTGCCGACGGAGGGACCCGATCATGAGCATCACCGCCACCGAGGTCAACACCGGAGAGACCGCCCGCGCTGCCGCGGCGGTCGCGGGGACGGCGAAGGCCTCCGCCACGGAGACCGCCGGTCCCCGGCCGAGCTTTCGGCCGCTGATCCTGGACCTGGCGGTGCCCGTCGGCTCGTACTACCTGCTCAAGAACGGGTTCGGGATGAGCACCATGGCGGCGCTCGGCTGGAGCAGCGTCGTACCGGCCGTGCGGACCGTGTGGAGCGTGGTGAAGGAGCGCAGGGTCAACGCCCTGGCCGGGCTGATCCTCCTCGTCAACGTGATCGGGCTCGCCCTCAGCCTCCTTGCCGGTGACCCGCGGCTGATGCTGGCGAAGGACAGCGGGGTCAGCAGCGTGATCGGTATCGCGGTCCTGCTGTCCGTGAAGCTCGGGCGGCCGATGATGACGCAGGCCATGAAGCCGTTCCTCGTGAAGGGCGACGCTGCGCGGAGCGCGGCCTGGGACCGGCTGGTGGCCGGCTCCGAGCGGTTCCGGAAGGCCGAGCGGACCTTCTCGCTCGTGTGGGGCGCGGTGCTGCCCGGCGAGTGCGTCGTGCGGGTCGTCGGCGCCTACACGCTGCCGATAGACACCATGGTCTGGCTCGGCACGGTCGTCATGATCGCCTCGATGGTCCTCGCCTTCATGCTCAGCGGGCGCTTCGCCGTCGTCCCGATGCAGAAGATGCTCGAGCGGGAGCTCGCCGCCGAGGCCGGGACCGACAGCTGAACGACCTCTCTCCGAAGAGCTGAGCAGAATTCATCTTCGGCTGGATCTACCCACCGGTAAGCCGGGGCCCTACGCTCGCCGCCATGACAGATGTGCTGCGGCGCGGTAGGGCCTCTTTGGCGTTCAGCTTTTTCGCTCAGGGCGCCGCCTTCGCGTTGCTCGTGACGCGCATCCCGGCCATCCAGGACCGATACGGGATCTCCGACGCCCTGCTGCCGGCGTTCCTGGCGGCCGTCCCGATCCTCGCCGGGGTCGGCAGCGTCACCACCGAGCACCTGGTCAAGCGCATACGCCCCAGCCGCGTCCTGCGGTGGTCGCAGCCCGTCGTGCTGCTCGCCCTGCTCGGTGTCGGCGCCGGTGACCAGCTCGTCGAGGTGGCGGTCGCCCTGGCCGCCTTCGGCCTCGCGGTCGGCGGTCTGGACGCCTCGATGAACATGCTCGGGGTGAGTCTCCAGCGGTCGTACGGGCGCAGCATCATGCTCGGATTCCATGCCGCGTACAGCCTGGGCGGGATCGTGGGTGCCTCGCTCGCGTGGGCCGGTGCGCACTGGCACATGTCGCTCTTCGTGTCGTATCTGCCGGTCGTGCTGATGCTGCTTCCGCTCGCTCTGCTGGGGAGCCGGTGGTACGTCGACGGCGGCGCGGTCCCGGAGGCCGGGAAGGACGCGGCGGCCGGGGACGGTGCCGGGCCTCTCGTCTTCAAGCTGCTGCTGCCGCTGTGTCTGGTGATGACGTTCGCGTACATCGGGGACTCGACGGTCTCCAACTGGAGCGCGAAGTATCTGCAGGACGTGCTGGGCAGTTCGGAGCAGCTGGCGACGGTTCCGTACAACGTCTACATGGTGATGACGCTGGTGGGGCGGGCTGTCGGGGACTTCGGGGTGCGGCGGTTCGGGGCCGTGGCGGTGGTGCGGCTGGGCGCCGTGGTCGCCGCGCTGGGGTTCGGGGTGGTGGCCCTCGCGCCGGGGGCCTGGGTGGGCATGCTGGGGTTCACGCTGCTGGGGCTCGGGCTGTGTGTGATCGTGCCGCAGACCTTCGCGGCCGCCGGGAGGCTCTTCCCGGGGGCGTCGGACACGGCGATCGCGCGGCTGAACATCTTCAACTACGTCGGGTTCCTGATCGGGTCCCCGTTGGTGGGCGCGCTGGGCGACGCCTGGAACTACCGCGGGGCGATGCTCGTCCCGATGGTGCTGGTCCTCGCGACCTTGGGGTACGCCCGCTCGTTCGCTCCTGAACCGGACCGATACGGTGACGTGCATGAGCGGCCGCGCACAGCTGATGTGGGACGAGGCAGTAACGGGATATGACTTCGGTCCGGACCATCCGATGGATCCGGTCCGGCTCGCCCTGACCCGGGGGCTCGTCGACGCCTTCGGGCTCGACCGGGTCGTCGACGTCGTCTCGGCGAAGCCCGCCGGGGGTTCGACCCTGCGGCTGGTGCACCGCGAGGACTATGTGGAGGCGGTCAGGGCCGCGTCCGCCGATCCGGAGTCGGCCGACCCGTCGTACGGCCTCGGAACCATGGACGACCCCGCGTTCGCAGGGATGCACGAGGTGTCCGCGATGATCGCCGGGCAGTCCGTGGGGGCCGCGGAGGCCGTGTGGCGCGGGGAGGCGCTGCACGCGGTGAACTTCGCGGGCGGGCTGCACCACGCGATGCCCGGCGGCGCCTCCGGGTTCTGCATCTACAACGACGCCGCGCTGGCGATCGCCCGTCTGCTGGAGCTGGGTGCGGAGAGGGTCGCGTACATCGACGTCGACGTGCACCACGGTGACGGCGTCCAGGCGGCGTTCTGGGAGGACCCGCGGGTTCTGACGATCTCACTGCACGAGCATCCGCGGACGCTGTTCCCGGGGACCGGGTGGCCCGAGGAGACCGGTGCCGACAGCGCGGAGGGCACGGCCGTCAACGTCGCGCTGCCGGCCGGCACCGGGGACGCGGGCTGGCTGCGGGCCTTCCACTCCGTGGTGCCCGAGCTGATCGCGGACTTCCGGCCGCAGGTGCTGGTCACCCAGCACGGCGCGGACACCCACTTCGAGGACCCGCTCGCGCACCTGGCCGTCTCGCTCGACGCGCAGCGGGCCGTGCAGGTCGCCTGTCACGACCTGGCGCACACGTACGCCGACGGGCGCTGGGTCGCGCTGGGCGGCGGCGGGTACGCGGTGGTGGAGGTGGTGCCGCGTTCGTGGACGCATCTCGTGGCCGTGGCGGCGGGCCGTCCCATCGAGCCCGAGACGGTGATCCCGGAGAGCTGGCGGCAGGAAGTCTTCGCGCGCACACGGCAGTTGGCGCCGATGCGGATGACGGACGGGCGTTGGCCGGTGTCCTGGAAGGACTGGGAGTCGGGGTACGACCCGGCGGACCGCCTCGACCAGGCGATCGTGGCGACGCGCCGGGCCGTGTTCCCGCTGCGGGGGATGCTGCCGTAGGTCCGCGGCGGGACGGAACACCCGCCTCGGTGTCCTGGCGGCGTGTCCCATCGGGCGGTGGTCGGCGCCGAGGTCAACTGACGCTCGCCTCCTGGGCGTTGTTGTGATGCTGGGGCCCAGATGACGACGGCGGCCCCTCGGCTGTTGTGCCGTCACCGGCGTCACGATGGGCTATTAGGCCAACTGTGGGTGATATCCCGCGTTTTGCGCATACCGTATCGGCGGATGCGTCAGCATCGCTGACGTGTTGAGCACCGGAGCTTTGCGTGCACATCTGCTGGCCGCCCGGCTGGCCGGGCCCGTGGCCACGTCGCGCGAGGAGAGTCTGCGCAGCTATCGGCTCTTCGCCGCCCGCGACCCCCGCCTGCTGCTCGGACTCGATCCCGAATGGACCTGGCACCAGCGGGACTTGATCGAGCTGATGGCCGACAAGTGCGGAGTCTCGGCCGATCCCTCGCACACTTCGGGGCATGATGTGATCGACCCGGAGCGGACCCTGGCGGCTCTCGACGCCTTCGCGGAGCGGCTCGCGGAAGCCGCCCGTCATCGTCACCCTGTGCTTCTCGGCACGGGTCACCCGCACCGGCTGATCGCCTTCTACGCCGCTCTCGCGGACGCCCTGTCGGCGGCGGGATGTGCCGTCCTCACCCCCGCGCAGGGTAGCTCTATCGACATAACGACCCGGTTCGGTCTACGCACGTACAACCTCGACTACGTACAAGGTGTCGCGCTGGTGCGCGAACCCGGAGGGGGAGCCGCCGGTCGCGCGACCGGCGCACACACCCACTCGCCGCTGCCGGTTCGGACCGTTCTGGCGGCCGCGGCCGAGTCCGGAGGGCCCCTGCCGGAACTGGTCATCGGAGACCACGGATGGGTCTGCGGGGCAGGTCAGCTGGGGTTCGAGGCCATCGGTCTCGCCGATACGGACGATCCCGCGCTGTTCGTCGGAGAGGCGGAGGGGCGCGTGTCCGTCGTCGTTCCGCTTGATGACGCTGTGCGGTCTGATTACTACCGACCGCTTACTCGCTATGTACTCAATCGAGCGTGTCTGTCACAGTAGGCGGCCGATGGCATCCCCTCTTCCCCACTCGCATCACCCGCCCCTACATTGGGGAGTGAGCACGCAACGACGAAGAGTCACCGGAAGGGGAAGCCGGTGGCCGTCGAGTGCGGAAGGTTCAGGTGTGTCATGGCTGCAGGCGAGAGGCCTCTGAACGAGGTTCAGTTCCTTACCGTGGCGGAAGTCGCCTCGGTGATGCGAGTGTCGAAGATGACCGTGTACCGCTTGGTGCACAGTGGTCATCTGCCGGCGATCCGGGTGGGGAGGTCCTTCCGGGTACCGGAGCAAGCGGTTCACGAGTACCTCCGTGAGAGCTATGTGGGGGTGGAGACCGCCTGACGGCGTTCCGGGAGACCGTTCGCGATCTCCCGGAAACACCTCGATTACGACCTTGGCTCTCGGACGGGTAGGCTGGCCCCTCATAGGTCGTGTGGGCCCATGCAGCCCAGCACCGAGTAAAAAGAAGTGAGCGAGGGTAGTCGTGGGCTCTGTTATCAAGAAGCGGCGCAAGCGGATGGCGAAGAAGAAGCACCGCAAGCTGCTCAAGCGCACTCGCGTTCAGCGTCGCAACAAGAAGTAAGCGGCGCCGCGTAAACGCGTGCTGTGGCCCCCCGCCAGCAGGTGGGGGGCCACACGCATATCCGGCCGCGAGACGGCTGAAAGCCCCCCGAAGCGCCGCGCAAGGGTCGCCCGCGGCGGCGCGCCGGGTCGGCGCACAGCCGGGCCGGGGCGGCGGTGCCCGAGAGGGCACAAGAGGGCACCCGAGAGGAAGAACCCCCGAAAAGCCGCTCGAACATCGAATGTCTTCAGCCACGCGCGCCGCGTACGACTGTGGGCCGAATGGCTTGGTCTGGTCGTACGTCCATGGCTGTCGTCACTTCGTGCATCGGGCGGTCATCACAGCGCAACATCGACCCGCTAAGTTGGCCGCACACGGGGAACGCGGCAGGTACGAGCGGGAGCTACGTCCAGTTCTGGAAGGAAGGCGCTGATCTTGGGGAAGGTCGTGCTCGTGACCGGGGTGGCCCGACAGCTGGGGGGCCGGTTCGTACGACGGATCCAGCGTGACCCACAGGTGGACCGGGTGATCGCCGTGGACGCGGTGCCGCCCGAGCACCACATCGGCGGCGCCGATTTCGTGCAGGCCGACATCCGGCAGCCCACGATCGCGCGGGTGCTCGCCGAGTACTCCGTCGACACGGTCGTGCACATGGATGTGACGGGCACGGCGCTGGGCTCCGGCAGCCGGACCACGGTCAAGGAGACCAACGTCATCGGCACCATGCAGCTGCTCGGTGCCTGCCAGAAGTCCCCGACGGTCAAGCGGCTCGTCGTGAAGTCCAGTACGAACGTTTACGGCTCGGCGCCGCGCGACCCCGCCGTCTTCACCGAGACCACCTCGCCCAAGTCGCTGCCCAGCGGCGGCTTCGCGAAGGACACGGTGGAGGTCGAGGGGTACGTACGCGGCTTCGCGCGCCGCAGGCCCGATGTCGCCGTGTGCGTGCTGCGGTTCGCCAACATCCTCGGCCCGAGCGCGGACTCGCCGCTCGCCTCGTACTTCTCGCTGCCGGTCCTGCCGACGGTGTTCGGCTACGACCCGCGGCTCCAGTTCGTCCACGAGGGCGACGTCATCGAGGTGCTGCGGATCGCCTCGCACGATCCGCAGCGGGGCACGCTCAACAGCGGCACGTTCAACATCGCCGGCGACGGCGTCCTGCTGCTCTCGCAGTGCGCGCGGCGCCTGGGCCGGCCCACGGTCCCGCTGCTGCTGCCGGCCCTCAGCTGGGCCGGCACGGCCGTGCGTACCCTGGGTGTGACGGACTTCTCGCCCGAGCAGTTGCGGCTGCTCACACACGGCAGGGTGGTCGCGACGATCCAGATGCGCGAAACCCTGGGTTACCAGCCGAAGTACACGACGGCGGAGACCTTCGCGGACTTCGCCCACAGCCGGGGTCCCGGACTCCTGCCCCCGGAGGCCCTTGCGGGGGCCGTGGACCGGATCGCCGCACTGCCTCTTCTGGGCGGCGGCCACCCCCCGACGCAGAGCGCCAACTGAGGAGCGCATCAACGATGGCGGACGCCAAGGTCATTCCTTTCGACGACGACCGGTCGCGCGGGGCCGCTGCGCAGCGCCCGCCGCGGCGCCGGGCCGCGGGGAGCCGGCGCAAGGGCGAGCCCGTGGTGGTACGCGAGGTCCAGCCCCTGCCCGGGCGGACCGTCCCGCAGGATGATGTTCCTGTGACGCACGAGGAACAGCCGCCCCAGCAGCAGCCCCAGCAGGGCGGTGCCAGCCTGGAGCAGCGCATCGCGGGGGGCCTGGCCTTCCTGCGCCGCCGGCTCACGGGTGACTACGAGATCGACGACTTCGGGTACGACCAGGAGCTGACGGACCAGGTCCTGATGTCGCTCATCCGGCCGCTTTACGAGAAGTACTTCCGCGTCGAGGTGAAGGGCATCGAGAACATCCCGTCGGAGGGCGGCGCCCTGATCGTCGCCAACCACTCGGGCACCCTTCCGCTGGACGGCCTGATGATGCAGGTCGCCGTCCACGACAACCACCCCGCGAACCGCCATCTCCGCCTGCTCGCCGCCGACCTGGTCTTCATGCTGCCGGTCGTCAACGAGCTGGCCCGCAAGGCCGGTCACACACTGGCCTGCGCGGAGGACGCCGAGCGGCTGCTGGAACGCGGCGAACTGGTCGGTGTGATGCCGGAGGGCTTCAAGGGCATCGGCAAGCCGTTCAGCGAGCGCTACAAGCTTCAGCGGTTCGGCCGGGGCGGCTTCGTCTCGACGGCACTGCGCGCGGGCACCCCGATCATCCCGTGCTCGATCGTCGGCGCGGAGGAGATCTACCCGATGATCGGCAACGCGAAGACCCTCGCGCGGCTGCTGGGATTCCCGTACTTCCCGATCACCCCGACGTTCCCGTGGCTGGGTCCGCTCGGCGCGATCCCGCTCCCCACCAAGTGGACGATCCAGTTCGGCGAGCCGATCCGCACGGACGGCTATCCGGCGGAGGCGGCCGAGGATCCGATGCTGATGTTCAACCTGACCGACCAGGTCCGGGAGCAGATCCAGCACACCCTGTACAAGCTGCTGGTGCAGCGCAGGTCCGTGTTCTTCTGATCATGCAGTTACGGTTCTGCTGATCATGTCCTGATATGCCTGTACGTCGATGGGGGCGCCCTTCCCGAGAAGGGCGCCCCCATCGACGTAGCCGCGTGGCGGGGTTAGTGGCTGTCCTCCGTGTCGATGCCGAGGCCCGGCAGGAGGCCGGGCAGCAGGGGCGGCAGTGTCACGTCGGGTTCGCTCGTCGCGCTGCCCTTGCTGCTGTTGGACGACGGGGAGGAGCTGGTGTCGTCCTGCGGCGGGTCGAGCAGGCCGCCGGTGTTGCCGCCGAGCAGGCCGTCGCCGCTGCTGCCCGAGCTGGAGGGCTTGGGCTTGCCGCTGCTGTGGCTTCCGCTCGCCGAGCCGCTGGTGGCGCTGGGCGCCGGGGTGTCCGTACCGGGCGAGCCGGTGGACTCCTCGCTCCTGCCCCGGTGACGGCCGGTGCCCTCGGGGGCGGGCGTCCTGGGCAGCAGCGAGCGCAGCGGGTCGACCTCGTCGTCTATGGCCTCGAAGACCGACGAGACCTGGTCGCTGACGTCGCCGAGCTGCACGGGAAGCCGGTCGCGCAGCGCGCCCCAGGCCTCGCGGTGCGACTGGGAGAAGGCGGACAGGGTCTGGATGGGGCCCAGTGAGCCGTCCCGTTCGTACGCTTCGTGCAGCAGGCGGTGGCCCTCGGCGGCGTCGTGCTGCATGCCGAACAGGGCGCGGCGGACCTCGCCCAGGGACTCGTGGTCGAGATTTCCCGAGCGACCGCGCTCCATCAGCCGGCGTGCCTCGCTCAGGCGGGTCGAGGCCTGGTCGAGGTAGAGCTCGCCCCGGTCGCTGTCGCCGTGGGCCAGGCCCAGTTTCACGTCCTCCATCCCGCGCTTGAGTCCGTAGAGCGAGTCGCCGGGCAGGGCGTCGGAGCTCGCGGCGGCCACACCGCCGAAGGCTCCGGCGGCCACCCCGACGGTGAGCCCACCCGCTGCGAGCCCTTTGGACAGCCGGGACCGGGGCCGCAGCTTCCCCAGTCCGGTCGCCCGGTGCGCGCCCTTGGCCCGATGGGACCGCTGCTCGGGCACGGCACGGTCCAAACCCTCGCCTCCGGCGGCGGTGCCTTCCAGCAGCATGGCCTCCATCGCGGCGACGAGCTGGGCTCGCTGCACGATCTTGACCTCGGGATCCAGCTCCGGTTGGGGCAGCTCGCCGAGACCGGTGGCGAGGGCCAACAGCAGCCCTTGCTCGGTCTGTTCCGCAGCAGCCCGGGACGGTGCCGACCCATCGGGCTGCTCGGCCGCCGTGCCCTGGTCGGATTCCTCCAGGGCCTGGGCGAAGGCGTTCGCCCGCCGGTGTGCCGATACGTTCGCGATCACTGGCGGCACCTCCTCTCGTCATGACGGTCGGCTCCCCAGGGGGTCCTGAGGGTTGCACCCCCTGGCCGTATCCACACGATCGGGTGATCGGCGATGGCCAAGGCGTGACCACAGGGAGCCTGTATCCCGCACAACGAGCGTCACGGCACTTGGGTTACGGACGACGGATGATCGGACCGCGAAGTCAACAGACTTTTACAGATGGTGAGTTGGACGTCGCTGAACGTGTGGGATCACTGCGGTCGAAGCGGGTTCAGCGGACGTCGTCGGGCAGGAGCCGGGCCAGCGTGCGGACGGCCCGGTACTGGAGGGTCTTGATGGCACCCTCGTTCTTGCCCATCACCCGGGCGGTCTCGGCGACCGAGAGCCCCTGGAGGAAGCGGAGCGTCACACACTCCTGCTGCTGAGGGTTGAGCCGTCGCACGGCGTCAAGGAGCGCGGCATTGGAAAGGGACTCCAGGACGGAGTCCTCGGGAGAGCGCTCGACCTCGTTGGCGTCGAGCATTTCGCCGGTGGTCACTTCCAGCCGGAACCGGCTGGACTTGAAGTGGTCGGCGACCAGATTCCTGGCGATGGTCACGAGCCAGGCGCCGAAGTCGCGCCCCTGCCAGGTGAAGGTGCCGATCCGTCGCAGCGCCCGCAGAAAGGTCTCACTGGTGAGGTCCTCGGCTGTCGCCTTGCCTCCCACCCGGTAGTAGATGTAGCGGTACACGGTGTCGCTGTACTGGTCGTAGAGCCGTCCGAAGGCGTCGGCCTCGCCGGCCTGGGCGCGCTCCACGAGATCCATCATCCGGGCGCTGTCACTGTCCGCGGCCGGACGGCGTGCGGTGGTGGCCGAGCCTGAGCGGCCCCGCCTGCCGACCGCCGCGTTGCCGTCGGCCAGGGCATAGCAAGGTCCGACGGGCGCGGGGAGGGCGAAGGCGGGGACGGCGTACGCGGTGGGGACGAAGCCGCGCAGACGGTCCAGGACCGTTGCGCGCAGCGTAGCCAGGCCCGAGGCGTCAACCCCGACGTGTGAGTACACGGGACTCCCAGAGGCAGAGCTTCCATCACGTGCAGTGCGGGACCTTTCACCCGTCGTAGCGACGGAGGGGTACCGGTTTGCGTTTGAGGAGAATAACGCTTCGTACAGGCAGCACTACACCCAGTTGCTAAAATCATCGATTACGTCGCTTCTGATGCGGTTCGATGCCTGTTCAAGTACTGGACGGTGACCGCTTGTTGATCGAGTCGGTTCGTGTTCCGTCTGAGTCCAGGGCGTGTTGTGCCCGCCTGTGATGAACATGACTGGGCCGCCCACGGCGTGGGTAGGACACGCTGATTGCCCCCGCGGCCGACGGTCCCGTCCCAGGTCCGGACAGGTTTTCGCCCCCTCCGCCCCTGCTTTTCCCGTTCCTGGGGCTCCGCCCCGGACCCCGCTCCTCGAACGCCGGACGGGCCGGAATTCAGCCGCACAGCACGGAAGGGCCGTGTCGGCACATCTCCTGATGTGCCGACACGGCCCTTCCCTCAACGAACCGGCGGTGACCGCTCAGCGGCGGCGGCGGTGCAGGGCGATCGCGGCGGCCGTGCCGCCGGCCACCGCGCCCACCCCGGCCGCGGCGGGAATCCCGACCTTCGCGGCCTTCCGCGCCGTGCGGTAGTCCCGCAGCCGCCAGTCGAAGTCCCGCGCGTGCTTGCGCAGTTTCGCGTCCGGGTTGATCGCGTACGGGTGCCCGACCAGCGAGAGCATCGGAATGTCGTTGTGCGAGTCGCTGTACGCGGCGCAGCGGGACAGGTCCAGGCTCTCCGCGGACGCCAGTGCCCGCACGGCCTCCGCCTTCGCCGGACCGTGCAGGGGCTCGCCGACCAGCTTGCCGGTGTAGACCCCGTCGACCGATTCCGCGACCGTACCCAGGGCGCCCGTGAGGCCGAGCCGCCGCGCGATCACCGTGGCGATCTCCACCGGCGCCGCCGTGACGAGCCACACCTTCTGTCCGGCGTCCAGGTGCGCCTGGGCGAGCGCGCGTGTCCCGGGCCAGATCCGCTCGGCCATGTATTCGTCGTAGATCTCCTCGCCGATCGACATCAGCTCGGAGACCCGATGACCCTTCACGATCGACAGCGCGGAGTCGCGCGCGTCCTGCATGTGTTCCGGGTCCTCGATGCCGGCCAGCCTGAACCACGCCTGCTGCCAGGCGAACCGGGCGAGATCGCGGGTCTCGAAGAACTTCCGCTTGTACAGGCCCCGTCCGAAGTGGAAGAGGGCAGCACCTTGCATCACGGTGTTGTCGAGATCGAAGAACGCGGCGGCCTTGTCGTCGCCGAGCACCGGGAAGTCGGGTTCCTCCACGGCGTCCGGTTGTGCCAGTTCTTCCAGTTCCTGCGAGGACTTGCGCGCTGCCTCCGCAGAGGCCTCGCCTGCCAACACGCTCCGCGCCGTGGCGGAACGCCTACGGGGAGTGAGCCATCCGAGAGCGGCCATGTCGTGAGCATAGCCAGTCTGTTAGGTGCTTCCGGAGTCGAGAGGATTCGACGCTGTGAACTCTCCGCGACCATGCCGTTAAACAACCGGTCCGATCCGTTGTCGGCGCGGCGCGTCGGCCCTGTGCGAGGGCCGGTTGTCGCGTAAAGCGCGGAGCGAGCCCATCGGGGCGTCCGGGGCGGGAGAATGGCGCATATGAGCCCCATGTTCCGGCGCAGCGACCGCCGTACGGAGAGGAAGGCGCCCGAGGAGCGTCTGGTCACGTTGATCAGGAAGCCCGGGTGCCATCTGTGTGATGACGCACAGGAAGTGATCGAGAAGGTGTGTGCCGATCTCGGGGTCCCCTGGGAGAAGAAGGACATCACCGAGGACGAGGAGCTGCACCGTCAGTACTGGGAACAGATCCCTGTCGTGCTGGTGGACGGCGCCCAGCACACCTTCTGGCGTGTGAACGAGGAACGCCTTCGCAAAGCCCTCGCACAGTGAACCGCGTGCGGGGACGCCGACCGCGCCCGTGATGTGCCCCGACTTGTGACCTGACTGAGTAGTCCAAGTGGCCGGGAACGTCGCCTAGGATCGACGGCGATTGGTCTCGGGGGCGGGATTCGTTGAGGAGAGTGTGCGGTTTTGCCCCCTTCAAGTGCGGAACGAAGCCGTCCGCGCACCGGTTCCATACGTGCGCGCCGGGCGCGCGTGACCCCGGTCACGTTGGCCGGGCAAATCGGACACCGTCTTTGTGCACGCGTTCACAAAGACATAGCCTGCATTCGACGGGGCGGTCTAGGTACGTGTGACCGCCTAAAGCCCCGCTCTACCCGCAGGAGCACCGTGGCAACTGGCCGAACTCACCGACCGGCGACCCGCAGCCGAGGGATTCCCGAGGCCACCGTCGCCCGGCTTCCGCTGTACCTCCGAGCCCTCACCGCACTGTCGGAGCGCTCGGTACCCACGGTCTCATCCGAGGAACTCGCGGCCGCGGCGGGGGTCAACTCCGCGAAGCTGCGCAAGGACTTCTCCTACCTCGGCTCCTACGGGACGCGTGGTGTGGGCTACGACGTCGAGTATCTCGTGTACCAGATCTCCCGTGAACTGGGGCTCACCCAGGACTGGCCGGTAGTGATCGTTGGTATCGGCAACCTCGGTGCGGCACTGGCCAATTACGGAGGGTTCGCCTCCCGCGGATTCCGCGTGGCGGCGCTCATCGACGCCGATCCCGCGATGGCCGGGAAGCCCGTCGCCGGGATTCCGGTCCAGCACACGGACGAGCTGGAAAAGATCATCGACGAGAACGGTGTCTCGATCGGTGTCATCGCCACCCCGGCCGGAGCCGCCCAGCAGGTCTGCGACCGCCTGGTGGCCGCCGGAGTCACCTCCATCCTGAACTTCGCGCCGACCGTCCTGACCGTCCCGGACGGCGTCGACGTGCGCAAGGTCGATCTCTCCATCGAGCTGCAGATCCTCGCCTTCCACGAGCAGCGCAAGGCCGGCGAGGAGGCCGAGGCGCAGGCCGGTGCCATCGCCACCGCCACCGCCGCGCAGGAGAACAACCGCAAAGGGCCCGACGGGGATGTTCCCGCCGTGATGCCGGCATGAGTCTCCTCGTCGTCGGACTGAGCCACCGCAGCGCTCCCGTCAGCGTCCTGGAACGGGCCGCGCTGTCCGCGGACGCGCAGGTCAAGCTGCTCCAGGACACCCTCGCCGCCGAGCCGGCCGCCGAGGGTGCGGTGCTCGCCACCTGCAACCGCATCGAGCTGTACGCCGACGTGGACAAGTTCCACGCGGGCGTCGCCGAGCTGTCCACGCTGCTCGCCCAGCACAGCGGGGTCGGGCTCGAGGAGCTCACTCCCCATCTGTACGTGCACTACGAGGACCGGGCCGTCCACCACCTCTTCTCGGTGGCCTGCGGCCTGGACTCGATGGTCGTCGGCGAGGGCCAGATCCTCGGCCAGATCAAGGACGCGCTCGCCACCGGGCAGGAACTGCACACCGCGGGCCGCCTCCTCAACGATCTCTTCCAGCAGGCCCTGCGGGTCGGCAAGCGCGCCCACTCCGAGACCGGCATCGACCGCGCCGGACAGTCCCTGGTCACCTTCGGCCTGGAGCAGCTGTCCGCCGGGCGGCCCGTCGAGGACTGGGCCAAGGGCAAGCGGGCCCTCGTCATCGGCGCCGGCTCGATGTCCTCGCTGGCCGCCGCGACGCTCGCGCGCGTCGGCGTCGGCGAGATCGTGATCGCCAACCGCACCCACGACCGCGCCGAGCGCCTCGCCGAGATCCTCACCGGCGGCGACGCCACGGACGTGCTGGCCCGCGCGGTATCGATGGACGCGGTGCCGGTCGAGCTGACACGTGCCGACATCGCCGTTTCCTGCACCGGTGCGACCGGGCTCGTCCTGACGGCCGAGACCGTCGCGGCCGCCGTCGAAGGCCGTACGGGAACACCCGCGGCCGTACGCGACGACGCGTCGGCCGGTGCGGCGGGGCACCTCGCGCCCACCGGTGCCGGCACCGAGGACGGCTGCCCGCTGGACCTGTCCGCCGTGCAGGGCGCCACCGGCTTCTCCGTCATGGGCGAGGCGGCCGTCGCCGGCATGGACGCCGCCACCCTGGAGCAGCACGCGGCCTGGGTGGACAAGGGCACCGGAACCGTCGAGCGCCGCGACAGCCGTCGTACGCCCGATGAGGATGCCGCCGCCGACGCGGACGTCATCACCGCGCTGGCCGCGACCGCCGCCACGATCGGCCGCATCCCCGAGCGCCGCAGGCCCGAAGCCGTTGTCACGGCCCCCCGCCCCGCGCCGGTGCTCGCGCTGCTCGACCTCGCGATGCCCCGTGACATCGACGCGGCCGTGCACCGGCTGCTCGGTGTGCGGCTCGTCGACCTGGAGTCGCTGGCGGAGGCCTCCGCGGACGCGCCGATGGCCGCCGACGTGGACCAGGTGCGCCGGATCGTCTCCGACGAGGTGGCCGCGTTCGGCGCCGCCCAGCGGGCCGCGCACATCACCCCCACCGTCGTGGCGCTGCGCGCCATGGCCGCCGATGTCGTCGCGAACGAGATCGCGCGGCTGGACGGGCGGCTGCCGGACCTCGACGACAAGCAGCGCGGCGAGATCACCCAGACCGTGCGGCGCGTCGTAGACAAGCTGCTGCACGCGCCGACCGTACGGGTCAAGCAACTCGCCGCCGAGCCCGGCGGTGCCGGGTACGCGGACGCGCTGCGGACCCTGTTCGACCTGGACCCGGAGACGGTCGCCGCCGTCTCGCGGGCCGAGAACAACACCGAGAACGCCAAGAACCGAGGGCGAGCATGAGTGAGCAGGCTTTGAGACTCGGGACCAGGCGCAGCAAACTCGCCATGGCCCAGTCCGGGCAGGTGGCGGATGCCGTGAGCCAGGTGACGGGACGGCCCGTCGAGCTCGTCGAGATCACGACGTACGGCGACGTTTCCCGCGAGAACCTCGCGCAGATCGGCGGCACGGGCGTCTTCGTGACCGCGCTGCGCGAGGCACTGGTGCGCGGGGAGGTCGACTTCGCCGTGCACTCCCTCAAGGATCTGCCGACCGCGCAGCCCGAGGACCTCGTGCTGGCCGCCGTACCGGTGCGTGAGGACGTGCGCGATGTTCTCGTCGCCCGCGACGGACTGACCTTCGCGGAGCTGCCGGACGGCGCGCGCGTCGGTACCGGCTCGCCGCGCCGCATGGCCCAGCTGAACGCGTACGCGCGCAGCCACGGCATGACGATCGAGACGGTCGCCATCCGCGGGAACATCGACACCCGAATCGGGTACGTCCACGCCGGGGAGCTCGACGCCGTCGTGCTCGCCGCCGCCGGACTCAACCGGATCGGCCGGATCGACGAGGTCACCGACTTCCTGCCGGTCGACACCGTTTTGCCCGCCCCCGGCCAGGGGGCCCTCGCGATCGAGTGTGCCGCGGACAACGCGGACCTCGTCGCAGCGCTCGGAGAGCTCGACGACCCGTTCACCCGGGCCGCCGTGACCGCCGAGCGATCTCTGCTTGCCGCCCTGGAGGCCGGCTGCAGCGCCCCTGTGGGCGCGCTGGCCGACCTGCTGGCCGACGGGCAGATTGTCAAGGAGATGCGCCTGCGCGGCGTCGTCGGCACGACCGACGGCTCGACGCTGGTGCAGCTGTCCACCACCGGTCCCGTGCCCGAGACACATGACCAAGCGATGTCGCTCGGCCGTGAACTCGCTGCCGAGATGCTTGCCAAGGGCGCGGCCGGTCTGATGGGGGAGCGAGCACTTTGAGCCCCACCAACCTTCCCGCCGGTCCGGACCACGGGCACGTCACCTTCCTGGGTGCCGGACCCGGAGATCCAGGGCTGCTGACACTGCGCGCCGTAGAGGCGCTGGCGAACGCGGACGTCCTCGTCGCCGAGCACGATGTGCTCGACGTGGTACGCGTACACGCCAGACAAGGCGTCGCCGTTCTGAGCACGGATCCGGACACTTCGCCGGATACGTACCAGAGCACAGGCACGCCTCAGCTGACGGTTGTTGACAGCGCGTCAACAACCGTTGGTGACCCCGCGTCGAGGGACGCTGCCAATCTTGTCATGACGGCCGCACGGGGCGGCAAGCGGGTCGTGCGTGCGGTGTCCGGTGACCCCGGGCTCGACACGTACGCCGCCGAGGAGATGCTGGCCTGCGCCCGCGCGGGCGTTCCGTTCGAGGTCGTGCCCGGCATCGCGGCCGCTCTCGGTGTGCCCGCCTACGCGGGTGTGCCGCTGCGGGACGCACAGGGCGCGGACGTACGGTTCGTCGACGCGCGGACCGCGTCGAACCGCTGCTGGACCGAGGTCGGCGCCTCCGACGGAACCGTCGTCGTGTCGGCGACGCTCGACTCCGTGGCCGCCGCCGCGGGCGAACTCGTGGCCTCCGGCCGCAAGCCCGACACCCCGATGTCGGTGACGATCGCCGGTACGACGACCCGCCAGCGCACCTGGTCGGCCACCCTCGGCACGATCGCGCAGACGCTGAAGCAGGCGAAGGTGCTGCCGTCCCCGGACGGCGGCCGCCCGGTGATAGCCGTGGTCGGTGAGCGTTCCGCCGCCGCCCAGCGCGACCAGTTGTCGTGGTTCGAGTCCAAGCCGCTGTTCGGCTGGAAGGTGCTCGTGCCGCGGACGAAGGAGCAGGCGGCGTCGCTCTCCGACCAGCTGCGGTCGTACGGGGCCGTGCCGCACGAGGTCCCGACGATCGCCGTCGAACCGCCGCGCACGCCCCAGCAGATGGAGCGCGCGGTCAAGGGCCTGGTGACGGGCCGCTACGAGTGGATCGCCTTCACCTCGGTGAACGCGGTCAAGGCCGTGCGCGAGAAGTTCGAGGAGTACGGGCTCGACGCCCGTGCCTTCGCGGGCATCAAGGTCGCGGCGGTCGGCGAGTCGACCGCGAAGGCGCTGATCGCCTTCGGCGTGAAGCCGGACCTGGTGCCGAGCGGCGAGCAGTCGGCCGCGGGCCTCCTGGACGACTGGCCGCCCTACGACCCGGTCTTCGACCCGATCGACCGGGTGTTCCTGCCGCGTGCCGACATCGCCACCGAGACGCTGGTGGCAGGGCTCATCGAGCTGGGCTGGGAGGTCGACGACGTCACGGCGTACCGCACCGTGCGCGCGTCGCCGCCGCCGGCGGACACCCGGGAGGCGATCAAGGGCGGCGGCTTCGACGCGGTGCTCTTCACCTCGTCGTCGACCGTGCGGAACCTCGTGGGTATCGCCGGCAAGCCGCACAACGTGACGGTGATCGCCTGCATCGGTCCCGCGACGGCCAAGACGGCCGAGGAGCACGGGCTGCGGGTCGACGTGATGGCTCCGGAGCCCTCCGTGCACAAGCTGGCGGAGGCGCTGGCGGACTTCGGGCTGCGGCGGCGCGCCGCCGCGCTGGACGCGGGGGATCCCGTGACCCGGCCGAGCGAGCGCCGTCCCGGGTCCAGGCGACGCCGGACCACCTGACGCCCCGCGCCCTCGAAGCGCACACGCCCCGCCGTCTCTTACCGGAGACGGCGGGGCGTGCTTCGTTGTGCGGCCGGTCAGGCGGACGGCAGGAAGGCCGCCCAGGCTGCCGGGGTGAGGACGAGGCGGGGGCCCCCGGGGTCCTTGGAGTCCCGGACGAGGATGCGGTCCGGGACGGCGGCGGCTTCGACGCAGTCGGGGCCCTCGTCCGTGCTGTAGCTGCTCCTTATCCACTCCGGTGCGATGCTCGCTTCGCTGCCTGGCTTCAGGGGCATGTCTCTCCAAGCACTCTCTCGATGAAGGCTGTTGACTCTCGCGGGTCGAGAGCTTGTGCCCGGATGGTCCCATAGCGCATGTCGAGCAGCTGGACCTCTTTCGGATCGGTGATCACACGGCTGATGTGCTGCACTTCGACGTGTCCGACGGTGCCGCCGTCCTTGAGTCTGAGCAGTCTGAAGGAACCGGCCAAGCCGGAGTTCACCTCGCGACTCAGCGGGAGCACCTGGAGGTCGACGTTCCGGAACTCGGCGATCTCCAACAGGCTTTCGAGCTGGCGCCGCATGACCGTGACGCCTCCGATGGGCCGTCGAAGAGTCGACTCGCACTGGACGAAACTGAAGAACGGCCGTGCCGCCGTGCCGTCGACGATCTTCTGACGGGACACTCGGGCTGACAGCCTCTGCTCCAGCTCGTCCGCGCTGAACGGCGGTCGGCGCGCGCCGAAGACCGAAGCCGCGTACTCCACGGTCTGCAACAACCCATGAATCACCGAGTTGTTGTACGCGCACAGCTCGATCGCATCCGACTCCAGGCGCTTCAAGTCCCGTACCTTCTTCGGGTACCGGACCTCGACCAAGTCCTCCTTCAGCGCCGCGAGTCTGCCGCCCGCCGACAGGATCTCGTCCGCGCGGTCCAGATACTCGGGCCGGGGGATCCGTCGCCCCCGTTCCACGGAGGAGACCTGCTCCTCCCCGTACCCGATGGCCGCCCCGAACTCGGCCTGGGTGAGCCCGGCCGACTCCCGCCACAGCTTCAGCTGACGCTGGACGGTCCTCATCACGGCCCCGGCCTCTTCGTCGTCCTCCAGCCCCGCGTCCCACTCGCTCAAGTCCGCCGCCCTCCCGTCACGCGCTTCCCTGCCCAACCCGGACGCCCGCTCCCCGGTCACCCCGTACAGCCCGGACAGAACCGGACTCCACCCGGACAGACACCGTCCGCACGGGCTGCGGTTCTTCACAGGTTACGTACGCAAGAACACGCTGAGTGACGTGAATCAGCGAACTGTGCGCCCCCCGCTCCACCACTTCTCGGTGCCGCTCTCCGCCACCCGGCGCGGTGCGCGCCTGGCCCGACTGCTCGCGGCCGAGCAACTGCACGACTGGGGGCTGCCGTTGGACCCGGCCCGGCTCGTCGTCGCCGAACTCGCCGCGAACGCCGCCCTGCACGGCCGCGTCCCTGGCCGGAGTTTCCGTCTCACCCTGTCCGTCCTCGCTTCTCGGACGCTGTGCGTGGAGGTCGCCGACGCCCGGGGTGAACGGTGGCCCACCCGGGTGCGGGACGGCGCCGGGAGGCACGCCGAGTCCGGCTACGGGCTGCTGCTCGTGGAGGAGTTCGCGGACCGCTGGGGTGTTCGTTCGGGGCCGGTGCCGTGCAAGACGGTGTGGGCGGAACTCGATCTCGGGCCCAGCCGATGACGCCCGAACCGGAGCCCGGCGAGGAGTACTTCGGTGGCGGGAGCTTCGGGGCGGCGGGCGATAAAAGACAAAGGACCTGGGGAGAAAACCCTCCAACCAGCCAAACCTCGCTCATGTCACACGGGCGGGTGAAACCGGCTGGTACGGGTGGCGCGTGGGCGGTTCGGGCATGCACGCTCGCCGCAGGTAACGCCCACAACTCCACATCCCCACACATGCTTCGGCCCCCGCCGGGACGGCAATCCCAGTGCGAGGGCCTGACCAAAGAGGAAGAAAGCCCCCTTCCCCATGGCTGTCACCAAGCTTATCGATGCCCTGCGCCCGAGTCAGGGAGTACGGCGCAACGCCACCCCCTCCGGTGTCGCCCACGTACGTGAGTACCAGCCCGACCGGTACACGATCGTCGGCAACCACCTCGCCCAGCACCGAGGGCTCTCCGCGACCGCGATCGGGATCGCCGTGCACATCCTGTCGCTGCCCGAGGGCGCGCGGGTCGACATCCGCAGCCTCGCCGAGCGGTTCCCCGAAGGGCGGGCCCGAATCGGCTGCGCGCTGCGGGAGTTGGAGACGCGCGGCTATGTCGAGCGGGTCCGGGAACGGCTCCCCTCCGGGCAGATGGTCACGCGTACGTACGCCTACCACGCCCCCGCGCTCACCCGGGCCCGGCGGGAGGGAGAGCCGGAAACGACCGCCACCCCGGTGGCCCCGGCACCCCGGACATCCCCGACGATCACGACTGCGCCGACCTCGGCCCTCCCGGTCCAGGACCTCACCGCCCCCGGCGGCCCGCCCTTCGAGGCCGAAACCGGCGCTGTGCCCGAGCCGGTTGTTGCAGCCGACGTCGCACATGTAGGCGGAACAATCACCGACGCCGAGCCTCCCGAACCGACCTCCGCCCCCGTCGAGTCAGGGCCGCCCCGCAACGAGCACCGCGACAAGGCCGAAGCGCTGCTCGCCGGGCTGCGTCGGACCGACATCCGGCTGACGCTGTCCGGGCGGGAGGTGCGGCGTCTGGCTCCCCTGGTTGTCGCCTGGTTCGAGAACGGTCTCGGCAGAGCGTCGGTGATCCACGCTCTGACTGAGGGTCTCCCTCTCCATGTGCGGCACCCGGCCGGCTTTCTTCGTAACCGCCTGTTGGATTCGCTTCCACCGGAGCTGCCGTCCTCTCCGGGGGCCGGTGAGGGCGGGCCGCTCCTGAATCGGCAGCCGTCCCGTCCGTCCGTCATGGTGGACTGCGAAGGCGGCTGCAACAGGGTCTTCAGGGCGCCGTTCCGGGGAGCGTGGTGCCGTGACTGCCGCGCCGCCAGACCCGGGGAAGCTCCCGTGGCCCCATCGGTCGTCACAGCCCTCGTCCGAAGTCTTCCGAGAGGAACGACGTTGGCGCCCTGGGCCCCGGCCGGCGCCGACGCCGAGTCGGTAAAGGTGCGCCTGGGGCGGGCGTAGCGTAGATGCCATGACGAAGTACGGATCCTTCCCCGGTACGCGTCCGCGGCGGCTGCGTACCACCCCCGCCCTGCGCCGGATGGTCGCCGAGACCCGGCTGCACCCGGCCGACTTCATCCTCCCCGCGTTCGTCCGCGAGGGTGTGAGCGAGCCGGTGCCGATCAGCTCGATGCCCGGGGTCGTGCAGCACACGCGGGACAGCCTGAAGAAGGCTGCCGTGGAGGCGCTGGAGGCCGGGGTCTCCGGGATCATGCTGTTCGGGGTTCCCGACGAAGCGAAGAAGGACGCCGTCGGGACGCCCGGCACCGATCCGGACGGGATCCTCCAGGTCGCGCTGCGCGATGTGCGCGCCGAGGTCGGCGACGAGCTGCTCGTGATGTCCGACCTGTGCCTCGACGAGACCACCGACCACGGGCACTGCGGTGTGCTCGACGACCAGGGCCGGGTCGACAACGACGCGACCCTGGAGCGGTACGCCGAGATGGCCCAGGTGCAGGCCGACGCGGGCGCCCACATCGTGGGCCCCAGCGGGATGATGGACGGGCAGATCGGCGTCATCCGTGACGCCCTCGACCAGATCGGCCGCGAGGACGTGGCCATCTTGGCCTACACCGTCAAGTACTCCTCCGCATTCTTCGGCCCCTTCCGGGAGGCCGTCGGCTCCTCGCTCAAGGGCGACCGCAAGACGTACCAGCAGGACCCGGCCAACGCGCGGGAGTCCCTGCGGGAGTTGGCGCTCGACCTGGAGGAGGGCGCCGACATGGTCATGGTGAAGCCCGCGGGCCCCTACCTCGACATCCTCGCCCGCGTCGCCGACGCGTCGGACGTGCCGGTCGCCGCGTACCAGATCTCCGGCGAGTACTCGATGATCGAGGCCGCGGCGGAGAAGGGCTGGATCGACCGCGACAAGGCGATCCTGGAGACCTTGACCGGCATCAAGCGGGCCGGCGCGCAGAACATCCTCACGTACTGGGCGACCGAGGTCGCCCGGAACCTGCGTTAGCCCTCCGGCGGTTCTGGCGACCCCGGTCGGGGACCGGCCCGCTCAGTACGCGAGCGCGTCGTCCAGGTCCTGCTGCCAGTACGTCACCGTGAGCTTGTCGTCGACGTACACGCCCTTCGCGGGGAGGGCGGGGCGGGCGGTCCTGCCCTGGGCGGCGAAGCCGATCTCCAGGGTCTTGGCCGTGTAGCCGTTGCCGCCGCTGCCGTCGGCCGCCGACAGCAGCACGCCCGCATAGCCGGACTCGCCGGGAGCGAGGGTGACGACCGCCTGCGGGTGGGTCTCCTCCGCGACCGGCGGGACGGACTGGGCCTCGCCGAAGCGGGCGATCGGATAGCCCGTCAGGTCGCAGTTCTTCGAACCCGTGTTGGTGACGGTGAGCAGCAGGTGGTTGAGCGGGCGCGAGACGACCGTCGCGGACGTACGGGTGTTGGCGCCGTCGCACGCCACATTCCTGGTGCCGGTGCCGGTGCCGGTCTTCCCGGCGGAGCCGCCCGAACCGCCCGTCGAGCCCGTGCCGTTCTTTCCGGCGGAGCCGCCCGTGGAGCCGGTGGTGGTGCCGGAGCCCTTCGAACCGTTCGTCGAGCCCGTGGTGGTGCCGGTGCCCGCGGGCTTCGCCGTCGTGCCCGAGTCGGCCGCCGGGTCGCTCGGCCGCGCCGAGGAGCGGGCCGCGGCGGACGGCCCCTCGTCGCGGACGCCGTTTCCGTTGCCGCACGCCGTGAGGGCGAACGCGGTGAGCGCGATCGTGGAGGCGGCGAGCAGACGGGTGCGTGCGGTGCGTGCGGACATGGGTGATCCCCCTGTGGTGTCGCTGATGGAACGGCCGCTCGACCGGTCGAGGAGAGCGGCGTGCTTGGATGGCCACAGCTTGTGCGGTGATCCGTCCCGGCCGCCACACCCGGCGGGGGAAACGGGACGCCGGAACGCCGGCACAGGGTCTGACCTGGGGGAACGGCATCCCCCTGGAACGCGGTCCGGGACACGGGGGATGGAGGAACGTTGGCGGGGGACGAGTTCGCGGGACTGCTCCGGGAGCTGAAGGAGCGGTCCGGTCTCAGCTACGGGGTGCTCGCCAAACGGCTGCACGTGAGTACGTCCACACTGCACCGGTACGTCAACGGGGACGCCGTACCGGCGGACTACGCGCCCGTCGAGCGGCTCGCGCGCGCATGCCGGGCCACTCCGGACGAGCTGGTGGAGCTGCACCGGCGGTGGCTCCTGGCCGACGCGCTGCGGGGGAAGAAGGGGCCGGGCCCGGGTACTGCTCCGGGCGCGGGACCCGATGTCTCGGCGACCGACGCGAAGGCACCGGAAGACGAGTCCGGCGCGGGAGTCGCGGGGTCTGCCGTCGGTCCGGAGGGGCTGGCGGACGGTGGCCCGGAGGCGGCCGGGGATCCCGCGCCGGTGAAGCGGAGTCGGCTGCGGAGCCGGAGGGCTCTGGTGCTCGCCGGGGTGGGTGCGGTCGTCGTGACGGCGGTCGTGTCCAGCACGCTGGCCGTGCGGTTGGGGTCCGGCGGCGGTGACGACGATGCCAAGGGCGGGGCCGTGTCCCTCGGCACACCGACCGCCACGGGCGCGCGCGAGACCGGTGCAACCCCGGACGCGCGCCACGGTTCGGCCTCGCCGTCCGCCTCGCGCGGCGGCAGCCCCGAGGCGTCCCACTCGTCCATCGGCGGGTCGGTCGACCAGGACGGGGCCGCCGAAAACGGAGCGGCCGGAGAGGGAGCGGTCGGAGAGGGAGCGGCCGGCGCCGGCCCGCCGACCGTCGCCGTCGACCCGTACAAGTTCGAGGACCCGTGCAGCCAGCACTACCTGGTGAACCGGCCCGCCCCGCAGGTGCCCCCGCCGCCGAACGAGTCGGACGCGCGCGGCTGGGTCACCGCGCTCGGCGGCGTCCCGAGCGGGGAGCAGATGCTCGCGCTCACCGTGCAGGGCATTGGGAAGGCGACCGTCGTCCTGAAGGCGCTGCACGTGCGGGTGCTGGACAAGAGCGCTCCGCTCGCCTGGAACGACTACGCGATGGGCGTGGGCTGCGGCGGCGGAGTGGAGACGAAGTCGTTCACCGTGGACCTCGACGCGGGACGGCCGGCGATCGCGGTCAAGGGCGGACAGCGGAACTTCCCCTACAAGGTCAGCGAATCCGACCCCGAGGTCTTCTACGTGTTCGCGGACGCGCAGGCCCACAACGTGAGTTGGTACCTGGAACTCGACTGGTCCAGCGGGACGAAGAGCGGCACCGTGCGCGTCGACGACCACGGCAAGCCGTTCCGGACCAGCGGGAACGTGGGGCGGCCCGCGTACAACTATCCGCTGGGCGGCAGCGAGTGGCAGACGGCTCCGCCTCCTGGGTGACCGGCGGCATCAAGTCGCCTCAGGAGCTAGGTTGTTGCCCGTTGCACGACGCGACTCTCCAGGGAGATGTCGGCGTCAAACCCTGGACGCCGTCGGCGAGTTGTTGTCCCTCCGCATGTCCGTATCCCGGAATTGACGGGTGTAGACGACACGCACCGGCCTAGGGTGCCGGCACGGGCCGGCCCCGGCGCGCCGGGGCCGCCGCCCGCAACGACAAGGAGCCGTCACCGTGACCCTCACCGATCCCGCAGCCGCGACCGCCCCCGTGCCCCCGCTCGCAGCCCGGGCCACCGCCATCGGCGGCTCGCCGGTACGGGACATCCTCGCGGTCACGGCACGCCCCGAGGTGATCAACTTCGCGGGCGGACTGCCCGCCCCGGAACTGTTCGACGCGGACGGCATCGCGGCGGCGTTCCGCGACGTCCTCGCCGAGGAACCCGAACGGGCCCTGCAGTACTCGACGACCGAGGGCGAACCGGCGCTGCGGGCGGCCCTCGCCGAGCGGACGAGCGCGCGCGGACTCCCGACCGGACCCGACGACATCCTCGTCACCACCGGCTCGCAGCAGGCGCTGTCGCTGCTCGCCACCGCCCTGCTGGAACCCGGCGACACCGTCCTGGTCGAAAGCCCCTGCTATCTGGCGGCACTTCAGGCGTTCGCCTTCGCGGGGGCGCGCGTGCTGGCCGTGCCCGGCGACGACGACGGCATCGACCCCGACGCACTCGACGCGCTGGTGGCCCGGGAACGGCCGAAGCTGCTCTACACCGTGCCCACCTTCCAGAATCCGACCGGGCGTACCCTGCCGGGCGAGCGGCGGGCCGCCATCGCCCGTGTCGCCGCCGCGCGCGGGCTGTGGATAGTCGAGGACGACCCGTACGGAGAGCTGCGCTTCGAGGGCGAACGGGTCCCGTGGATCGCCTCCCGCGACGGCGCCGGGGACCGGACTGTGCTGCTCGGCTCCTTCTCCAAGGTGATGGCTCCCGGCATGCGGCTGGGCTGGCTGCGGGCGCCCGCGGCGCTGCGGCGCGCGTGCGCCGTCGCCAAGCAGGCCGCCGATCTGCACACCCCGACCGTCAACCAGCTCGCCGCCGCCCGCTATCTGGCCGACCGCGACCTGGACGCCCACGTGGCACGGGTCGCGGCCGTCTACCGCGAGCGGCGCGACGCCATGCTCGCGGGAATCGGCGCGGCCCTCCCGGCCGGGTCGACGTGGACCCGGCCGGAGGGCGGCATGTTCCTCTGGGCGCGCCTGCCCGAGCCGTACGACACCACGGCCCTGCTCCGTCCGGTGGTGGAACAGGGTGTGGCGTACGTGCCCGGCGCGCCCTTCTACGCGGGCACCCCGGAGACGTCGACGCTGCGCCTGTGCTTCGTCACGCAGACCCCGGACGAGATCGCGGAAGGGCTGCGCCGCCTGGGAACGGGGCTGCGCGGCTGACCCCGGCCGGTCCCCGTCAGGGGCACGCCCCGACGCCGGTCAGTCCCACCAGAACGACCACACCCGCTCGTCCAGCACCTCCTGCTCGGCATACGTCCGCAGCGCCGTGTGGTGGCCCTGCGTGATGTTGTCCGGGCAGAAGGCGAAGTGCTCCGCCGCGACCGCCTCGGCCTCCGCCATGGTGGTGGGCGGAGCCGCCACGGACAGCACCAACTGGTCGAAGGTGAGGGCCACCACGCGTATGCCGAAGCGGTCCTCCCAGGAGCGGAGCACGGCGCACAGACGCGCCACGTCACCCTCGTAGTTCAGGGGGCCCGACCAGCCGAGGGCGGCCGGGATGTCGGCGCTGCGGCGCGCCGGGACCAGCGCGAGCCGGGGCTGCTTCAGCCACGAGCCGTGGCCCGCGAGGTGGTCGGCGATCTCGGCGGCGCGGACGTCCGGATCCGCTTCGAGCGCGGTGGCGGCGGCCAGGCCCGGCCAGAGCGGCCCGTACGGCGCGATCGTCTCGTCGAGGGCCGGCTGCTCCCCGAAGATCTCGATCACCCTCTCCTTGCCGGGGTAGTCCTGGTCCGCGCCGAGTTCGTCGGCCGCGTAGTCCTCCCAGAACTCGGCCAGCACCTCGTCGGCGTCGTGGTCCCCGGGGTACGACACCTCGTCGGGCATCAACTCCCAGTCCTCCGGGCCGTTCTGCGAGCCGCCCACGTCGACCAGCACCGGCAGCAGACCGGACACCCGGGCGGGGGCGGCCAGCGCCGCCCAGGCCCCGGGAGCCGACCCGTCCTCGGCATGCCACAGCAGCGGCTCGTGCCACGGCCCGTTGGGTGTCGCGTCGATCAGTCTCCCGGGCGGGAGTTCAAGCCCGAGCGCGCGCCCGCTCGGGTCTGCCGTCAGCCGCGGCAGCGGATTGGGAAGTGTCGCCATGCCGGAGACTGTAGGGGCCGGCACTGACATCGCCCGTGGCGCGGTACCCGGGCGCAGACAGGAAAGCGGCCCACACCTACTTCGAGGCGTGGGCCGCGTTCACGAGCACGTGGTCAGAGCCGCTCGGGCGTCCTGATGCCCAGCAGGGACATGCCCTGGTGGAGCGTCCGGGCGGTGAGGTCGCAGAGGAACAGGCGGTTCTCCGCGATCTCCTGCGGCGGCGCCGGCTTGATGACCGGGCACTGGTCGTAGAACGTCGTGTAGAGAGAGGCCAGTTGGTACAGGTACGCCGCCAGCTTGTGCGGGGCGTACTCGGCGGCGACCTCTTCCAGCGTCTCGCCGAACCGGTCCAGGTGCAGGCCCAGCGCCCGCTCCGCCGGGGCCAGTTCGAGCTCCGGGTGGGCCAGCGGCGTACGGTCGCCGGCCTTGCCGAAGATCGACCGGATACGGGCGTACGCGTACTGGAGGTACACCGACGTGTCGCCGTTCAGCGACACCATCTGGTCCAGGTCGAACTTGTAGTCCCGGACGGCGGAGGTGGAGAGGTCCGCGTACTTCACGGCGCCGATGCCGACGTACCGGCCGTTCTCCTCGATCTCCCGCTCGCTCAGGCCCACCTTCTCGGCCTTCTCCCGCACGACGGCCGTCGCCCGGTCGATCGCCTCGTCGAGGAGGTCGACCAGCCGGACCGTCTCGCCCTCACGCGTCTTGAACGGCTTGCCGTCCTTGCCCAGCACCGTGCCGAAGGCGAGCTGGTGGGCCTTGACGTCGTCGTTCAGCCAGCCGGCCCTGCGGGCGGTCTCGAAGACCATCTTGAAGTGCAGGGACTGCCGGGCGTCCACGACGTAGATCAGGCTGTCGGCCTTCAGGTTGAAGACACGGTCGCGGATCGCCGACAGGTCGGTGGCCGCGTAGCCGTAGCCGCCGTCCGACTTCTTCACGATCAGCGGGACCGGGTTGCCGTCCGGGCCCTTCACGTCGTCGAAGAACACGCAGAGCGCGCCGTCCGAGCGGACCGCCACGCCCGACTCCTCCAGGAGGCGGCACGTCTCGTCCAGCATGTCGTTGTAGCCGGACTCGCCCACCACGTCGGCGTCCTGGATCTCCATGTCCAGCTTGTCGAAGACCGAGTAGAAGTAGATCTTCGACTCGTCCACGAACTTCTGCCACATGGCCAGCGTCTCGGGTTCACCCGCCTGGAGGTCCACCACCCGGCGCCGCGCCCGCGTCTTGAACTCCTCGTCGGAGTCGAAGACCGTCCGCGCCGCCTTGTAGAGCCGGTTCAGGTTCGACATGGCCTCCTCGCCGGAGACCTCGCCGCCCTTGTGGTCCAGCTCGTGCGGGTGCTCGATCAGGTACTGGATGAGCATGCCGAACTGGGTGCCCCAGTCGCCGATGTGGTGCCGGCGCACGACGGACTCGCCGGTGAACTCCAGGATCTGCACCACCGCGTCACCGATCACTGCGGACCGCAGATGCCCGACGTGCATCTCCTTCGCCACGTTCGGCTGCGCGTAGTCGATCACCGTCGTGCCCGGGTGCTCCGCGAGGGGCACGCCGAGACGGTCGCCGTCCGCGTACCGCTCCGCCAGGTTCGCGACGATCGCCCGGTCGGTGACCGTGATGTTCAGGAAGCCGGGCCCGGAGACCTCGATGTCCTGGATCAGATCGCCCGACTCGACCCGGGACACGACCTGTGTCGCCAGCTCCCGCGGGTTCGCCTTCGCCTTCTTGGCGAGGGCCAGGATCCCGTTGGCCTGGAAGTCGGCCCGGTCGCTTCGGCGCAGCAGCGGGTCCGCGGAACCGGCCTCCGGCAGGGCTGCCGAGAGGGCGTCCGCGAGGCGCTGATGGACGGAAGCGGTGAGGGACGTGACCGAGGCCATGGGGTGGCTGCCGTTCTGCTCGGGTTCCGGAGTTTCCGCGTACAAGGTGAGTACAAGGTGACTACAAGGAAAGCCAGTATCCCACGCGGTGAAAAGCCGTTTTCGCGGTTGGGGTCCGAGCTGGGAGAATGGTCGCGTCAGCCGTACTCGCGTATGAGAAAGAAGGACGTGCCGATCGTGGCTCAGAGCACCGAGACCACCGACTGGGTCTCCCGTTTCGCGGATGAGGTCATCGAGGAGTCGGAGCGTCGGGCCCCGGGCGCGAAAGACTCTGGCGCCGCACCGGTCGTCGTCGCGTCCGGGCTCTCCCCCTCCGGCCCGATCCACCTCGGCAACCTCCGCGAGGTCATGACCCCGCACCTCGTCGCCGACGAGATCCGCCGCCGTGGGTACACCGTGCGCCACCTGATCTCCTGGGACGACTACGACCGTTACCGCAAGGTTCCGGCGGGCGTCGCGGGCGTCGACGAGTCGTGGGCCGAGCACATCGGCAAGCCGCTGACCTCCGTCCCGGCCCCCAAGGGCTCGGAGTACCCGAACTGGGCCGAGCACTTCAAGGCCGCGATGACCGCCGCGCTGGCCGAGCTCGGCGTCGAGTACGACGGGATCAGCCAGACCGAGCAGTACACCGCGGGCACCTACCGCGAGCAGATCCTGTTCGCGATGAAGCACCGCGGCGACATCGACGCGATCCTCGACCAGTACCGGACCAAGAAGGCCCCCGCCAAGAAGCAGCAGGGCCAGAAGCCGGTCGACGAGGCCGAACTCGAAGCCGCCGAGGGATCGGGTGCCGCCGCCGAGGACGACGGCAGCTCCACCTCCGGGTACTACCCGTACAAGCCCTACTGCGGGCAGTGCGAGAAGGACCTCACCACCGTCACGGCCTACGACGACGAGACGACGGAGCTGACGTACACCTGCTCCGCCTGCGGGTTCTCCGAGACCGTCCGGCTGAGCGAGTTCAATCGCGGCAAGCTCGTCTGGAAGGTCGACTGGCCCATGCGCTGGGCCTACGAAGGCGTCGTCTTCGAGCCGAGCGGCGTCGACCACTCCTCCCCGGGATCCTCCTTCCAGGTCGGAGGGCAGATCGTCGGGCTCTTCGGCGGCAAGCAGCCCATCGGACCGATGTACGCCTTCGTCGGCATCTCCGGCATGGCCAAGATGTCCAGCAGCAAGGGCGGTGTCCCCACCGCGGCGGACGCCCTCCAGATCATGGAGCCGCAGCTGCTGCGCTGGCTGTACGCCCGCCGTCGCCCCAACCAGTCGTTCAAGATCGCCTTCGACCAGGAGATCCAGCGGCTGTACGACGAGTGGGACAAGCTCGCGGGCAAGGTCACCGAGGGCTCGGTCCTCCCGGCCGACGCCGCCGCGTACACCCGCGCGGTCGGCACCGCCGCCGGGGAACTGCCCAGGACCCCCCGCCCGATGGCGTACCGCACCCTCGCCTCCGTCGCCGACATCACCGCCGGCGCCGAGGACCAGACCCTGCGCATCCTGAGCGAACTCGACCCCGAGAACCCGCTCACCTCTCTCGACGAGGTCCGGCCCCGGCTCGACAAGGCCGAGACCTGGATCAACACCCAGGTCCCCGCCGAGGAGCGCACCGTCGTGCGCGACGAGCCCGACGCCGAGCTGCTCACGTCCCTCGACGACCAGGGCCGCGAGTCGCTGCGACTGCTCCTGGAGGGCCTGGACAAGAACTGGTCCCTGGACGGCCTCACCCACCTCGTCTACGGCGTTCCCAAGGTCCAGGCCGGCTTCCCCGCCGACGCGACCGCCAAGGAACTCCCGGCCGAGATCAAGGTCGCCCAGCGCACGTTCTTCGCGCTGCTCTACCACCTGCTCGTCGGACGCGACACCGGGCCGCGCCTGCCCACGCTGCTGCTCGCCGTCGGACAGGACCGGGTGCGCAAGCTGCTCGCCGCCTAGCCGGACACGGTTCTACGAGGAAGGGGCGCCCGGTGATCACCGGGCGCCCCTTCCTCGTACAGCGCTCACGCACCTCGTACACGCTCACGCGCGGAGGTGCCTAGGCGATGTGGTCCTCCTCCAGCTCCGTGTTGAAACGGTTCTGGAAGCGGCCCATGTAGCGCCTCAGCTCGCTGTCCGTGAGCGTCACACCGAACGTGGCCTCGACGTTGCCGCCGAACTCACCCTTCGTCGGCAGACCCTGGCCAGGCATTATCGACTGGCGGAACACCTGGTAGAAGCTCTCCTCGCGGGACTTCTCGTCGGCCAGCGGCGACTGCTCCTCCCGCGGGGACGGGATGGGCAGCTGCTCCGGAGCGCCGCCCTCACCGAGCTGGCGCGTGCGGCCGGGCCCCGCCGGGATAGGGAAAGTGCCGGTCTCCTCCGGACCGGGCTCGTACGCCTGTGACTCCTGCTCGGCGTACCACTGCTGGTACTGCTCCTCCTGCGCGTACGACGGGTCGTAGCCGCCGTCGTACGGGATCTCCTGGGGATCGGGGGCGGCGAACCACGGGCTCCTGACCGGCTCCTCCGCCTGACCCTGGTACTGGCCCTGGCGCTGGTCCTCGTACTGACCCTGGTACTGACCGCCTTGCTGCCCCTGGGACTGGCCGCCCTGCTGACCGTACTCGGGCGGCCGCTGCCGCCCGTCGCCCCCGTTCGACTCCAGCTCCCGGTGCTCGGGCCCCGGACCGGCGGCGACCGGGACGGACACCTGAACCGGCGTGGGCGCCGGCGGCAGCAGCGCGGGCTCGATGCCCGCCGCCGCCAGACCGGCGGGGGCCGTCTCCGCCAGCGGGACGCCGTAGCGCGCCAGACGCAGCGGCATCAGCGACTCCACCGGGGCCTTGCGGCGCCACGCGCGGCCGAAACGGGAACGGAGCCGGGCCTGGTAGACCAGGCGCTCCTGCTCCAGCTTGATGACCTGCTCGTAGGAACGCAGCTCCCACAGCTTCATCCGGCGCCACAGCAGGAAGGTCGGGAGGGGGGAGAGCAGCCAGCGGGTGAGGCGGACGCCTTCCATGTGCTTGTCGGCCGTGATGTCGGCTATTCGGCCGATCGCGTGCCGGGCCGCCTCGACCGAGACCACGAACAGGATCGGGATGACGGCGTGCATGCCGACACCCAGCGGGTCCGGCCAGGCCGCCGCGCCGTTGAAGGCGATCGTCGCCACCGTCAGCAGCCACGCCGTCTGGCGCAGCAGGGGGAACGGGATGCGGATCCAGGTCAGCAGCAGGTCCAGCGAGAGCAGGACGCAGATACCCGCGTCGATGCCGATCGGGAAGACGTAGCTGAAGTTCCCGAACCCCTTCTGGATGGCCAGCTCACGGACCGCCGCGTACGAACCGGCGAAGCCGATTCCGGCGATGACGAGCGCACCGGCGACGACCACGCCGATGAGAATTTTGTGCATCCGTGTCAGCTGTATGGGTGCGGCCACCTGTACTCCCCTCCCCTTGCGTGTTGTTGCGCGCAACAGAGTGGCACATGTGTGTGGCGTACGGATGCGCGGTATGGGAGGAGCCCGGTCCCCGAGGGAACCGGACCCCTACAACTGTCTTGCCGGAGCCATGAGTTGAGCCCCCAATCCGGTCGGAACCGGGTCAGCCGCTCTTCGCCGCGGACCGCGACGGTGAAGCACTCTTGGAGGCGCCCTTCGAGGCGCTCCCGGACGGCGAGGCCGACGGAGCCTTCGAGTCCTTCGAGGAGGAGCCCGGCTCCGACGAGGACGTGCCCGCTGCTCCGCCGTCCTTGTTCGCGGCCTTCACCGAGGCGACCGCCTCCTTGGCGGCCTTCTCGGCGGCCTTCAGCAGGCCGGCGGCGTCCGGGGTCTTCTCGCCCGCGAGACCGGCACCGTTGTAGTCGATCGTGACGACCACGTTCTCGACGCGGGTCACGATCGTCTGCTGCTTGAAGGAGCCTTCCTTCTTCTTCAGGTCGTAGCGCACGGCCGTGGCCTCGTCGCCCGTCCCGGCGACCGGCTCCGACTTGGTGCCCTTCGCGCCCGTCACCGCCTGCGCGCCCGCGACCTGCTTCTCGAAGTACGTGTGCGCCTGCTCGTCGCCCGCACCGCGCGCGTCCGAATCGAAACGCAGCAGCGCCACGTTCAGCCAGCGGAACTGAGAGCCCTTCACCCCGTTGTTGTCGAGGCTGCTCCAGTTGCAGTTGCCGCGCTGCGCCACGTCGTCCGAAGCGCCCTTCTTGCCCGACTTGTCACCCTTGGGGACCAGTTCGCCCAGTGTCTTCTTCGACAGCACCGAGCAGGGATCGGGAAGCGTCGCGTACGCGGCGGGCGCAACGACATCGGCCGGGGCACTGGAGGACACCTTCGCGTCCGGGGTCGCGCTCGCGTTCTTCTGCGCGTCCTCACCGGAGTCGGAGTCCGAGGAACAGCCCGCGGCGACGAGCATCACCGGGACGGCGGCTGCGCTGACAAGGATGCGGGTGAGTCGCGGTGCTCGGCCTACTCGCTGTACTGGTCGGTGCATGGTTCCTTCACTCGTGGCGCTCGTGGTACGGCCGCACATGGAACGTGCGACCGGTCGGGTCCGAGGGGCCACGGTACGCGGTGAGGCGCCTGGGCGGTTCCCGTTCGGGGGGTTTGCGCCGGGGTGCCCCAGGTGGTGCGCGGCCGCTAGCCGTTGAGCTCGTCGGCCAGCTTCTGGGCCAGTTTCCACGCCCTGTCCTGCATTTCCTCACTGTCCGGGGCGTCCGTGGAAGCCGTCGGCCGCTCGGTGTATTCGATCGTCACGATCACGTTCGACGTGCGGAACACCACAGTCACCGTGCGCTGCCGAGCCGTCGACGAGCCGGTGTTCAGCTTGTCGTCGAGGAACGCCTGGTCGCCCAGACCGTCGAGGACGCGCGGCTGGAGCGCGGCGGGGGTCTCCGAGGGGGAGGCGGAGCCGCTGGGGGCGGAAGGAGCGCCGGAGGCGGCGCCCTTGTCGCCGTTCCCGTCGCCGGCACCACCGTCGCCTGTCGGGGTGCCCGCGCTGTCGCTCGGACTCGGACTGGCGTCGTCACCGGAAGCGGACGTGGCGGGTTCGGGAAGGTCGGCCGCCGTCTCCTTGACGGTGTACAGCTCCTCGGCCTTGCTGTCGTCGCTCACGGCGTTGTCGTACGAGACCACGCGCTCGAAGTCGACGAAGAGGTGATCGGTGGCGGAGGTGGACTCCACCTTCCAGTTGCAGCCGTCACGCCGGTCCGTGTTGTACGTGAGCGTGGCCTCGCCCTCGTACGCCTTCTCCCGCTGCTTCTCGTCGGCGGTCTGCTGGATGCCGGGCAGCAGGGTGTCGAGCGTGTCGTGATCGGCCGCGCTGCACGCCTCGGGGAGGGTGCGGTACTTGCCCGGCTGGGCCGCGGGGGCCGTCGTGCCGGAGTCGCCGCCCTTGGAGTCCGGGGCCGAACTCGCCTCGCCCGAACCCCCTGTGCAGCCCGCGAGCAATGCCGCGAGGAGCACGGCGGCGCCTGATACGTACGCCTTCCGCTGCACGGTCAGGCTCCTCTCGACGGTTCCCGACGGCGCTTCGGCCCGGGTGTCCTGTGGTTATTCGGTTGCCGCACGGGGGCGACCCCTGGAGACAATGTGTATCGCACGCACAGCCGTGGACGCCGGTCCGTTGTCCTATACGTCGACCTAGGCGCCGGTTTTGCGATTTAAGACTTCTGTTGTTTTTCTGGGGATTGAGGGCGATATGTCGTACGTAGAGGTGCCGGGGGCGAAGGTTCCCATCCGCATGTGGACCGACCCGGCGTCGGTCGAGGATGTCGCACTCCGCCAGCTCCAGAACGTGGCGACCCTCCCCTGGATCAAGGGGCTCGCCGTCATGCCGGACGTTCACTACGGCAAGGGCGCGACGGTCGGCTCCGTCATCGCGATGCGGGACGCGGTGTGCCCGGCGGCGGTGGGTGTCGACATCGGCTGCGGAATGTCCGCGGTCAGGACGTCGCTCACGGCCAACGATCTGCCGGGCGACCTCTCGCGGCTCCGGTCGAAGATCGAGCAGGCGATTCCGGTGGGCCGGGGGATGCACGACTCCCCGGTCGCTCCGGACCGCTTCCACGGGCTGGCGACCGCGGGGTGGGACGACTTCTGGGGACGGTTCGACGGGGTGGCCGACGCGGTCAAGTTCCGTCAGGACCGGGCTGTGAAGCAGATGGGGACCCTGGGCGGGGGAAACCACTTCGTAGAGGTATGCACCGATACGTCCGGTTCTGTCTGGCTCATGCTGCACTCCGGTTCGCGGAACATCGGCAAGGAGTTGGCCGAGCACCACATCGGTGTGGCCCAGAAGCTCCCGCACAACCAGGGCCTGGTCGACCGTGACCTCGCCGTCTTCGTCGCGGACACGCCCCAGATGGCGGCGTACCGCAACGACCTCTTCTGGGCCCAGGAGTACGCGAAGCACAACCGCGCGCTCATGATGGCGCTCCTGAAGGACGTGGTCCGCAAGGAGTTCAAGAAGGCGAAGCCGACCTTCGAGCCCGAGGTCAGCTGCCACCACAACTACGTCAACATCGAGCGCTACGACGGCATGGACCTGCTGGTCACGCGCAAGGGGGCCATCAGCGCACGGGCCGGAGAGTTCGGCATCATCCCGGGCTCGATGGGGACGGGGTCGTACATCGTGAAGGGCCTCGGCAACGAGAAGTCCTTCAACTCGGCCTCGCACGGCGCGGGTCGGCGCATGAGCCGCAACGCGGCGAAGCGGCGCTTCTCGACGAAGGACCTGGAGGACCAGACGCAGGGCGTGGAGTGCCGCAAGGACTCCGGCGTCGTGGACGAGATCCCGGGCGCCTACAAGCCGATCGAGCAGGTCATCGAGCAGCAGCGCGACCTCGTGGAGGTCGTGGCGAAGCTGAAGCAGGTCGTCTGCGTGAAGGGTTGAGCCGCCCGAAGCCGAACGGGCCGCCGCTGAACTGTCCGCCGCGGAACCGGCCGGCCGAACTGCCCGAAGGGCCCGAGCCGTTGGTGGCTCGGGCCCTTCGGCGTGGGTGCTCGACGGCGTGGCCTCCGGGCGGTCCGTTCGCGCGCGGGGGTCACTTGGCGTGCAGGACCGCGTAGATCATGACGAAGGCCACGATGTGGATGCCGAAGAGGAAGTACGCGAGGTAGTACCAGACATAGCGTTCGCGCTTCTTCTCCAGGGCGAGGCGTGCCTGCTCGCCGTCCGTGGACGTCGGCTGCGGGGTCGGCTCCGGGGTCGGCTGCGCGGGTGACGCGGGATCGGGCATCACAGTTCCCTGTGGACCTTCGTATTGGACGCCTGCGCGCGGGGGCGGACGACGAGGAGGTCGATGTTCACGTGGCTGGGTCGGGTGACGGCCCACGTGATGGTGTCGGCGACGTCGTCGGCGGTGAGGGGCTGGGCCACGCCCGTGTAGACCTTGGCGGCCTTCTCGGCGTCGCCGCCGAAGCGGGTCAGGGCGAACTCGTCGGTCTTGACCATGCCGGGGGCGACCTCGATGACCCGGACGGGCGTCCCGACGATCTCCAGGCGCAGCGTCTCCGCGAGGACGTGCTCGGCGTGCTTGGCGGCGACGTAGCCACCGCCGCCCTCGTACGTGCCGTGGCCCGCGGTGGAGGAGAGGACGACGACCGTGCCGTCGCCGCTGGCGGTGAGCGCCGGGAGGAGGGCCTGGGTGATGTTCAGGGTGCCGATGACGTTCGTCTCGTACATCTGGCGCCACTGGGCCGGGTCGGCCGTCGCGATCGTGTCGGCGCCGAGTGCGCCGCCGGCGTTGTTGACCAGCACGCCGACCGTGCTGAACGCCGTCGCGAACTCGTCGACGGCGGTGCGGTCCGTGACGTCCAGGGCGTACGCGGTCGCCTGGCCGCCCGCCGCGGTGATCTCCTCCGCCAGCGCTTCGATGCGGTCCTTGCGGCGGGCGGTGAGGACGACGCGGTAGCCCTCGGCCGCGAGCTGCCGGGCCGTCGCGGCGCCGATTCCGCTGCTTGCACCGGTGATGACGGCGATACGGGATGCGGCGGCGGGGGTCATACGGCTGCTCCTTGGCGGTGGCCGGCGGTGGCTGGGGTGTCTCCGGCAAGGATAGGTGGGTGAGGGCGGAGGTGGCGGGGCGGTCGGTGGCGGGTCAGTTGCCGCCGCGTGGGGCGTACATGATCACGGCCATTCCGGCCAGGCAGATCAGGGCGCCGGTGATGTCCCAGCGGTCGGGGCGGTAGCCGTCCGCGACCACGCCCCAGGCGAGGGAGCCGGCCACGAAGACTCCGCCGTACGCGGCGAGGATGCGGCCGAACTCGGCGTCCGGCTGGAGCGTGGCCACGAAGCCGTACAGGCCGAGGGCCATCACGCCGGCACCGATCCAGAGCGCGCCGCGGTGTTCGCGTACGCCTTGCCAGACCAGCCAGGCGCCGCCGATCTCGAGGAGTGCGGCGAGGACGAAGAGGGCGGCGGAGCGGGCGATCAGCATGCGGGCACTGTGGCACGGGGGGCAGGCGGGCACGGGGGTGCGGGGGCGGGTTCGTCGTGGGTCACGCGGGTTCGTCGTGCGTCACCTGTTGGAAGGCGCCTGGGGGCTGTCAGGGGTGGGATGCGGGTTCGCTTGCGCTCGCGTCAGGGTGCCCGGTGCGTGGGGGGTCGGGGCCGTGCCGGTACATCCGCCCGTCGCCGTTGGATCAGACGTGGGTTTCCGAGGGAGCCGCTGCTCGATCCGGACGTAAGCGACGGGCATGTGATGTACCGGCACGGCCCCTTCCGTGCGTCGACGGCCGCGGGTGCATCGTGGTGGGGGCCCCGTTGCTCCCGCGCGATTTCGGCTGCGGGAAATTTCAGCCCCGGCCGGGAAAATTCAGCCCCTCCGGCGTTTGAGGAGCGGGGTCTGGGGCGGAGCCCCAGGTATGGGAAGGGTAGGGGCGGCGGGGGCGATGGACTGTTGGGAGCTGGTTAGGTGGGGGGCATGACTGCGATTCGACTGGTGCTCGTCGACGACGATCCCTTGGTGAGAGCGGGGCTGGCCCTCATGATCGGCGGCGCCGAGGACGTCGAGATCGTCGGTGAGGCCGCCGACGGCAGCGAGGTGGAGGCACTCGTCGACCGCACCCGGCCCGACGTCGTCCTGATGGACATCAGGATGCCGACGGTCGACGGACTGACCGCCACCGAGCGGCTGCGCGGACGCAAGGAGGCGCCCCAGGTCGTGGTCCTGACGACCTTTCACGCCGACGACCAGGTGCTGCGCGCCCTGCGAGCGGGCGCGGCCGGCTTCGTCCTCAAGGACACACCGCCCGCGGAGATTCTCGCGGCGGTACGCCGGGTCGCCGCCGGAGACCCGGTGCTGTCGCCCACCGTCACCCGCCAGTTGATGGAACACGCCGCGGGTTCCGCCCTCGACACCCGCAGGTCCGGGGCGCGTTCGCGGATGGCGGCCCTGAACGAGCGTGAACGCGAGGTCGCCGTCGCCGTCGGCCGGGGCAGTTCGAACGCGGAGATCGCCGCCGGGCTGTTCATGAGCATCGCCACGGTCAAGACCCACGTTTCGCGCATCCTCGCCAAGCTCGACCTCAACAACCGTGTGCAGATCGCTCTGTTGGCGTACGACGCCGGGCTGTTGGAGGAGGACGGGCACTGACCGCGGGCCTCGCGCGTTGAGCGGTGAGACGAGAGGGGGGAGTCGTGATCGATCTGGGGGAGTACGGGGCGCGGTTCACCGAGGACCCGCACCCGGTCTACGCCGAGTTGCGTGCGCTCGGTCCGGTGCACCGGGTGCGCCTGCCGTCGCCGGACGCGCACCACGAGACCTGGCTCGTCGTCGGGTACGAGGAGGCGCGGGCCGCGCTCGCCGACCCACGGCTGGCCAAGGACGCGGACAAGATCGGGATCACGTTCCTCGACGAGGAGCTGATCGGCAAGTATCTGCTGGTCGCCGACCCGCCGCAGCACACCCGGCTGCGGGCGCTGATCGCACGTGAGTTCACCCCTCGGCGGGTGGCGGCGCTGCGCCCGCGGGTCCAGGAGATCACCGACGAGCTGCTCGACGCGATGCTCCCGCACGGACGCGCCGACCTCGTCGAGTCGTTCGCCTATCCGCTCCCGCTGACGGTCATCTGCGAGCTGCTCGGGGTGCCCGAGCTGGACCGGGCGGCCTTCCGTGCGATGTCCACGGAGGCGGTCGCGCCCACCAGTGCCGAGAGCGAGTACGCGGCCTTCGTCCAACTCGCCGCCTATCTGGGCGACTTGATCGAGGACAAACGGAGCGCGGGTCCCGCGGACGACCTGCTCAGCGGCCTCATCCGCACCACCGCGGAGGACGGAGACCGCCTCTCGCCGCAGGAGTTGCGCGGCATGGCGTTCGTGCTCCTCGTCGCCGGGCACGAGACGACGGTCAACCTCATCTCCGGAGCGGTCCACGCCCTGCTCACTCACCCCGACCAACTCACCGCCCTGCGCGCCGACATGACGCTCCTCGACGGCACCGTCGAGGAGGCGCTGCGCTACGAGGGGCCGGTCGAGAACGCGACCTTCCGGTATGCGGCGGAGCCCCTCGACATCGGCGGCACGGCGATCGCGTCCGGCGAAGCGGTGATGATCGGCCTCACCGCGGCCGACCGCGACGGGGTGCGCTATCCGGCACCCGACCGTTTCGACATCCGGCGCGAGGCCCGCGGACATCTCGCCTTCGGGCACGGCATCCACTACTGTCTGGGCGCGCCGCTGGCCCGGCTCGAAGCCGGTGTGGCGCTCCGCTCCCTGCTGGAGCGGTGCCCGGACCTGACGCTCGGCGGACCGCCGAGCGGCTGGCTGCCCGGCATGCTGATGCGAGGCGTGCGCCGTATGCCGGTGCGCTGGTGAGCGGCCCGGGGCCGCGTAAGGAGCGTCGACCGTGCTGCGTACGGCGGAGATCACCGCGGAGCTGACCGGCCTGGAGGATTCCCACAAGCTCTACTGGCGCTCCCAGGTGGAGTTCAGTCTCGACTGCTTCATCTGCGAGCGGATCGGGCGGACGACGGTGTTCGAGCGCGGCGCCGAGCAGGCGCTGTGCTCCGGCAGCCGCAGTGGATTCAAGCGCCACCACACCGCCGCCCGGGTCGCGGGGTTCGACACGACGAGCGGCCGGGAGCGGCTGGCGGTCCGGGTCCTCCTCGACTTCTGGTGGGCTCCCTTCACCGACACCCGGGTAGGCCATAAGGCCGCGGCGCCCACCAGTCACCCATGGGTGCGGCTCCAGCTCGCCTATCACTGCCCGGACGCGAAGGAATCCGGCACCGGCAGCATCCAGACCAACCTGGTCAGGCCGTATCGCCTGACCTGCAAGCACTGCGACCGGCTGCTCGGCGTCGACCAGGAGGCCCCGGCCGTGCGGCTCCTCGGATGAGGTGCCGCACGGCCAGGGCTCGTGACGCGGCCGATGGTCATGGGCGGTCATGGGTCGTCATGGGCCGTCATGGGCGGCCGTAGGCCGCCTTCCGCCTCGTCGTCCTTCCAGGCTGTCGGGACTGTCGGGACTGTCGGGACTGTCGGGGCTGTCCGGGGCTGTCCGGGGCCTTCTGGGTTCCGCCGTCGTGCTCCTGGGCCTCGCGGCCGTGATACCGGGCGCGGGGTGCGCTCGTCTCAGTCCCTGCCGCCCGGGATCTCCGCCGGTGAGACCGCGCGTCGCTCGCGCCGCGACAGCTCGCAGGCCTCGGCGATGCGCAGCGCCTCCAGTGCCTCGCGGCCGTCGCAGGGGTTGGCGCGTTCGCCGCGGACCACCTCGACGAAGGCGGCGAGCTCCGCCTCGTACGCGGGGCCGAAGCGCTCCAGGAAGCCCGTCCAGGGCTTGTCCGCGGGCGGCGGCCCGGCCTGCTCGGTCGAGGCGATCGGCGTACGGTCGTCCAGGCCCACGGCGATCTGGTCCAGTTCGCCGGAGAGCTCCATGCGGACGTCGTAGCCCGCGCCGTTCATCCGGGTGGCCGTCGCCGTCGCGAGCATGCCGTCGTCGAAGGTGAGGACGGCCGCGCCGGTGTCGATGTCGCCCGCCTCGCGGAACATCGCGGGCCCCGCGTCGGAGCCGGTCGCGTACACCTGGACGACCTCGCGGCCGGTGACCCAGCGCAGCATGTCGAAGTCGTGGATCAGACAGTCGCGGTAGAGCCCGCCGGAGAGCGGGAGGTACCCGGCCGGGGGCGGCGACTGGTCCGACGTCATCGCGCGTACGGTGTGCAGCCGCCCGAGCCGGCCCGACCGGACCGCCTCGCGGGCGACCGTGTAGCCCACGTCGAAGCGGCGCTGGAAGCCCATCTGCAGAACCGTTCCGGCCGCGTCGACCTCGGCGAGCGCGGCCAGCGTGGCCGCCAGATCGAGCGCTATGGGCTTCTCGCAGAAGACCGGGAGCCCGGAGCGTGCTGCCCGACCGATCAGTTCGGAGTGGGCCGAAGTGGCGGCGGTGATGACCACCGCGTCCACGCCCCAGGTGAAGATCTCGTCCACGCTGGGCGCCGCCGTCGCGCCCAGCCGGTCCGCCAGTCGCTGAGCCCGAGCGGGGTCCGCGTCCGTGACGATGAGGGAGCCGCCGACCTCACGGTGACGGCTGAGAGTGGCCGCATGAAATGTACCAATACGACCCGCTCCGATAAGTCCGATGCGCATGGGAACAAAGTGAGGGCCGACCCGCCGTGCTGTCAATGCTTTGTCCGGACAATCGAACTTCACAACTTCCCGTCAACATCTCCCGGAGCTACGCTCGGGCCGTGCCCAAACCAGATGTGGATCCGACCGTGTCGCTCCAGCTCAGCGTCGACCGCAGCAGCCCGGTCCCGCTCTACTTCCAGCTGTCGCAACAACTCGAGGCCGCCATCGAGCACGGAGCACTGACCCCGGGCAGCCTGCTCGGCAACGAGATCGAGCTCGCCGCGCGGCTCGGCCTGTCCCGCCCCACGGTCCGCCAGGCCATCCAGTCCCTCGTCGACAAGGGCCTGCTCGTACGGCGCCGCGGCGTCGGTACCCAGGTCGTGCACAGCCAGGTCAAACGCCCCCTGGAACTCAGCAGCCTCTACGACGACCTGGAATCGGCCGGTCAGCGCCCCGCGACCCAGGTGGTCGTCAACACCGTCGAACCGGCCTCCACCGAGGTCGCGGCCGCCCTCGGAGTGGCCGAGGACAGCGAGGTCCACCGTGTCGAGCGGCTCCGTCTCGCGCACGGCGAGCCGATGGCGTACCTCTGCAACTTCCTGCCCCCCGACCTGCTGGAACTCGACAGTGACCGGATGGAGGCCACCGGTCTGTACCGGCTGATGCGCGGCGCCGGCATCACCCTCCACAGCGCCCGCCAGTCCGTCGGCGCCCGCGCGGCCAGCGCGGAGGAGGGCGAGCGGCTCGGCGAGCCGGTCGGGGCTCCGCTGCTCACCATGCAGCGCACCACGTTCGACGACACCGGCCGCGCCGTCGAGTTCGGCTCGCACATCTACCGCGCCTCGCGCTACTCCTTCGAGTTCCAGCTCCTCGTACGACCCTGAGCCGCCTGCTCCTTGTACGACCCTGATCCGTGCGCTCGTCGTACGACCCTGAGCCGCTCGCTCCTTGTACGACCCCGAGGCGTGCGGTTCCCCGTGCGGCTCCGAGGCCGCCACCGGAACGGTCCTGCCGCGCCGCTGAAGCACACCGTGCGGGGGACCCGCTGGTCGGGTTGATGATCCCCGTGGTCGATACTTGGTCGTTTGGGCCGGTACGACACCGGTCCCAAAGGGCCCGCGGGAGGGCCCCCGGGCCGGTCCGCACGGCCCGGCACACCAAGGAGCACGGCAAGAAGGGCACGGCCTCGTGGCACGGACTCGGACCTGGGTAGGCATCGCGCTGGCAGGGGCGCTGACGGTGTCCCTCGCGGGATGCAGCAACACCGGCGGGAAGCGGGCCGAGGACGCCCGCAAGGCCGCGGCGGCCCAGGGCAGGGCCGCGGTGAACACGCCCAGGTGGACCTTCGCGATGATCACCCACTCGGGCGATGGCGACACCTTCTGGGACATCGTGCAGAACGGCGCCAAGCAGGCCGCCGTCAAGGACAACATCAACTTCCTCTACTCGCACGACGACGAGGCCCAGCAGCAGGCGCAGCTCGTCGACGCCGCGGTCGACAAGAACGTCGACGGCGTCATCGTCACGCTGGCCAAGCCGGACGCCATGAAGGCGGCGGTCGCGCGCGCCCGCAAGGCGGGCATCCCGGTGATCACGGTGAACTCCGGCTCCGAGGAGTCGAAGGCCTTCGGCGCGCTCACCCACATCGGCCAGGACGAGGCGGTCGCCGGCGAGGCGGTCGGCGAGGAGCTGAACAAGCGGGGCCGCAAGAAGGCCCTGTGTGTCCTGCACGAGCAGGGCAACGTCGGTCACGAGCAGCGCTGCGCCGGCATCAGGAAGACCTTCGACGGCACCGTGCAGAACCTCTACGTGACGGGCACCAACATGCCCGACGTGCAGTCCTCCATCGGCGCCAAGCTCCAGGCCGACGGGTCCATCGACTCGGTCGTCACGCTCGGCGCGCCGTTCGCGGACACCGCGGTCAAGGCCAAGGCTGACGCGGGCAGCAAGGCCGAGATCGACACCTTCGACCTGAACGCCAAGGTTGCCGCCGAGCTCAAGAACGGCACCCTCGGCTTCGCCGTCGACCAGCAGCCCTACCTCCAGGGCTACGAGGCCGTGGACCTGCTCTGGCTGTACAAGTACAACGCGGATGTCCTGGGCGGCGGCCGGCCCGTCCTCACCGGCCCGCAGATCATCACCAAGGACCAGGCCTCCGAGCTGGAGCGTTACGCGGATCGGGGGACCCGATGACCGCCACGGCACCCGCGCCGACGCCCGGCCCCGAGACCGACGAGCGCCTCCTGAAGACCTCGCCGCTGCGCAAGCTGCTGAGCCGCCCGGAGCTCGGGTCCGTGGTCGGCGCGGTCGCGGTCTTCCTCTTCTTCGCGATCTTCGCGGACAGTTTCGTACGGGCCGCGAGCCTCAGCACCGTCCTGTACGCCGCCTCGACCATCGGCATCATGGCCGTCCCGGTCGCGCTGCTGATGATCGGCGGCGAGTTCGACCTCTCCGCGGGCGTCATGGTGACCAGCTCCGCGCTGATCTCGTCGATGTTCAGCTACCAGATGACGGCGAACGTCTGGGTCGGCGTGTTCGTCTCGCTGTTCGCCACCCTCGCGATCGGTGTCTTCAACGGCGTCATGCTGACCCGTACCGACCCGCCGAGCTTCATCATCACGCTCGGCACCTTCCTGATGCTGACCGGCATGAACCTCGGTTTCACCAAGCTGATCAGCGGCACGGTCTCCACCAAGTCGATCTCCGACATGGAGGGGTTCTCCTCCGCCAAGGACGTCTTCGCGTCGACGATCACCATCGGCGGTGTCGACTTCAAGATCACCATCCTATGGTGGCTGGCCCTGGTCGCCGTCGCCACCTGGATCCTGCTGCGCACCCGCGTCGGGAACTGGATCTACGCCGTCGGCGGCGGCGAGGAGGCGGCCCGCGCGGTCGGCGTCCCGGTCGACAAGACCAAGATCGGCCTCTACATGGGCGTCGCCTTCGGCGCCTGGATCTCCGGCCAGCACCTGCTGTTCTCGTTCGACGTCGTGCAGTCCGGTGAAGGCGTCGGCAACGAGCTGATCTACATCATCGCGGCCGTCATCGGCGGCTGTCTGATCACCGGCGGCTACGGCTCCGCGGTCGGGGCGGCCGTCGGCGCGCTGATCTTCGGCATGGTCAGCAAGGGCATCGTCTTCGCCGAGTGGAACCCGGACTGGTTCAAGTTCTTCCTGGGAGTGATGCTGCTCCTCGCGACCCTGCTCAACCACTGGGTCCGCAAGCGCGCGGAGGCGACGAAGTGACGACGGACACGAACACGACCAAGGAACCCGCCGCCGCGCAACACAGCGCGCTCGTCGAGCTCGACGACGTCAGCAAGTACTACGGCAACATCCGCGCCCTCGAAGGTGTCTCGCTGGAGGTCCACGCGGGGGAGATCACCTGTGTGCTCGGCGACAACGGCGCGGGCAAGTCCACCCTCATCAAGATCATCGCGGGCCGGCACCAGCACGACGCGGGCACGCTGCGCATCGAGGGCGAGGAGACACGGCTGGCGTCCCCGCGCGAGGCACTGGACCGCGGCATCGCCACCGTCTACCAGGACCTCGCCGTCGTCCCGCTGATGCCGGTCTGGCGGAACTTCTTCCTCGGCTCCGAGCCGCGCAAGGGCTTCGGCCCGTTCAAGCACCTCGACGTCGACCTCATGCGGCGCACGACCCACGCGGAACTCCTGCGCATGGGCATCGACCTCCGTGACGTCGACCAGCCGATCGGCACCCTCTCCGGAGGCGAGCGCCAGTGCGTGGCGATCGCCCGCGCCGTCCATTTCGGCGCCAAGGTCCTCGTTCTCGACGAGCCCACCGCCGCCCTCGGTGTGAAGCAGTCCGGTGTGGTCCTCAAATATGTGGCCGCCGCACGGGACGCCGGACTAGGTGTCGTGTTCATCACCCACAATCCGCATCACGCGTACCTCGTGGGCGACCGTTTCGTCCTGCTGAAGCGCGGCACCATGTCAGGCAGCTACACCCGGGACGGGATCACGCTGGACGAGCTGACGCGCCAGATGGCGGGCGGCAGCGAGCTGGACGACCTGCGGCACGAACTGGAGAACCGCGCCGTGTGAGGGGCGTGGGACCGTGACCCGAACGGCTCCGCCGACCGGCCGGGAGCGGCCACGGGCGGCCCACGGGTCACGCGCGTCCCAGCGCTTCCACGGTGCGACCCTGGTGCGCGGTAGGGCAGAATCGGCCCGATGAGCACCTACCGCGACGCGCTGCCCCGAGCTCTCGGCTCCGCTCGAGCAGGGGGCACCCCCATCGGCTCCGCGCGGGCCACCGTCCTGCGGACCGTGGGCACACGCGAGCGCCGTTCCCACCTGACGGCACCCCGCGTCCCCACCGTCGGCATCGACATCGGCGGCACGAAGGTGATGGCGGGCGTCGTGGACGCCGACGGCAACATCCTGGAGAAGGTCCGCGCCGAGACGCCGGACAAGTCCAAGAGCCCCAAGGTCGTCGAGGACACCATCGTCGAACTGGTGCTGGACCTCTCCGACCGGCACGACGTGCACGCCGTCGGCATCGGCGCGGCCGGCTGGGTCGACGCCGAGCGCAACCGCATCCTGTTCGCCCCCCACCTGTCCTGGCGCAACGAGCCGCTGCGCGACCGCCTCGCGGGGCGGCTCGCCGTGCCCGTGCTGGTCGACAACGACGCCAACGCCGCCGCCTGGGCCGAGTGGCGCTTCGGCGCTGGGCGCGGCGAGGACCACCTCGTGATGATCACGCTCGGTACCGGCATCGGCGGCGCGATCCTGGAGGACGGCCAGGTCAAGCGCGGCAAGTTCGGTGTCGCCGGCGAGTTCGGCCATATGCAGGTCGTGCCCGGCGGCCACCGCTGCCCGTGCGGCAACCGCGGCTGCTGGGAGCAGTACAGCTCCGGCAACGCGCTGGTCCGCGAGGCCCGCGAGCTCGCCGCCGCCGACTCCCCGGTGGCGTACGGGATCATCGAGCACGTCAAGGGCAACATCGCGGACATCACCGGCCCGATGATCACCGAGCTGGCCCGCGAGGGCGACGCCATGTGCATCGAACTCCTGCAGGACATCGGCCAGTGGCTCGGCGTCGGCATCGCCAACCTGGCCGCCGCCCTCGACCCCTCCTGCTTCGTCATCGGCGGCGGCGTCAGCGCCGCCGACGACCTGCTGATCGGCCCCGCGCGCGACGCCTTCCGCCGGCACCTCACCGGCCGCGGCTACCGCCCCGAGGCACGGATCGCGCGCGCCCAGCTCGGCCCCGAGGCCGGCATGGTCGGCGCCGCCGACCTCGCGCGCCTCGTCGCCCGACGCTTCCGTCGCGCCAAGCGGCGCCGTGTGGAGCGGTACGAGCGCTACGAACGTTACGCCGAGTCCCGTCGCACCACCCAGGAGTCGCTGTGACGGCCTCGCTGCCACGCCAGGCGTCGCCCCCGGACGAGCCGCAGCGGCCGCCCGAGGACCCGCGCCACAAGTTCCGCCGCCGCGCCCTGACGCTGCTGATCATCGTGCTGCTCATCGGCGTTCCGGCCGGTTACCTGGTGATCTCCGCCAACCAGAGCCGCAACAGCGGCAAGGACAAGGAGGAGAAGTACTCGGCGACCGGCCTCACCTCGGGCTGGCCCTCGCGCGTGCAGCGCCGCCTCTACCAGGTGCCCATCCCCGGCTATTCCACCGACGTCGCGTACTACGAGACGAACAACTGGAAGACCAGCCGGCTGTACGTCCAGTTCGGCACCACCGAGGCCGGCCTCGACCAGTTCCTCAAGGGCGTCGGCACCACCCGCGACGCCCTGAAGAAGGACGACATCACCATCAGCGACCGCAACCAGAAGGTCGTCGGCTGGGAGTTCACGGGACCCGGCCCCTGGTGGGGGCTGGTCCACAAACAGAAGGACCCCTCGCCCACCCAGGACATCGTCGTGAACGGCTCCGAGCCCGGACACCCCATGGTGTACGTCGTCTCCCGCACCATCCCCTAGCCCGGCCCGCCCCCGACGGCCCGCGCCCCCCGCGTGGGGCCTGGGAGCCGGTTGTCAGACCCCGCCCGTAGAGTCGAAGACAACTGATTCGACTGATTCGACCGAGGGGCGGGAGGTGACCGGGCGTATGCGGGACGGGGTGGACGCGGTGGCCGAGCGGCTGCCTTCCGCGGGGGCGCCCCCGGCACGGGTGCGTTCCGTGTCCGCGGCCGATCCCTCGGCCCGAGAGTTCTCCGCGCAGCCGCTTCCCGGCCGGCCGCCCTCCGTGCGGCTCGCCGCCGTCTTCCTCCCGGCGCCACTGCCCCGCGAGGGACGGATCGCCTTCTGGGACCCGGACGGCGACCTCCTGCCCGCCGAGGAGCGGGAGGAGAGCCCGCCGACGGCGCAGCACCCCGAAGGCGCGCCCTCGGCCGCACCCCGCGCAGGCGTGTCCGTGCGGGAGCACACCGAGCTGACGGTCGTGCGGCCGCACGGCTCAGGAGTCCGCAGGGGCACCGTGCCCGCGCTGACCCTCTCCGTCGGCGAGGCCCTGCCCCTGCTCGCGGGGGCCCGCCGTGACCCCGCCGCGCATCCCGCCACCGCCTGCTGGGGCGCCGCCGCGCTGCACGCGCTTCGCCTCGTCGCGCGCGGGCGACTGCTGCCCGGGCTCACCCCCGACGGCTTCGACTCCTGGCGCGCGGGCCCGCTGGACCAGGACGACATCGCCCACCTGAGGTCGGTCGCCGCGGCCCTCCCGTACGAAGGACACGCCGTACCGCTGCCCGGCAAGGGGCCGATCCGGCTGCCCGAGCCGGAAGCGCTGATGCGGTCCTTCCTGGACGCGGTCGCCGACACACTGCCGCGTACCCCGGCCGCGCCCTACACCTCCGGCAAACCCTTCGCGGCGCGTGAGCCGCAGCGGCTGACCGGTGCCCACGACTGGGCCGCCGAGGTCGCCGCGGGCATGGACGCGGGTGTACGGATCTCGCTGCGCCTGGACCTGTCCGCCCACCAGCTCTTCGACGACGGCGAAGGAGCGCGCCGCGCGGGCGCCGCCGTAGTCCAGGTGCACAGCCTCGCCGACCCCACGCTCGTCACCGACGCGGCCGCCCTGTGGGCGGGGGACGCCGACGCGGTCTTCGGCCCCCGCGCGCGCGTCGACGCCGCCCTCGCCGTCCGCCGCGCCGCCCGGGTCTGGCCGCCCCTGGACCGCCTGTCCGAACAGGACGTGCCCGATGTGCTCGCCCTCTCCGAGGAGGAGCTGTCCGATCTGCTCGGGGTCGCGGCCACCCGGCTCGGCGCGGCCGGTGTCGCCGTGCACTGGCCCCGGGACCTGGCTCACGACCTCAGCGCCGCCGCGGTGGTGCGCCCGGCGCCCGGGTCGGCGACGGACGGGACCGGATTCTTCGAGAGTGAGGAACTCCTCCAGTTCCGCTGGCAGTTGGCCCTCGGCGGAGATCCGCTCAGTGAGGCCGAGATGGACGCCCTGGCCGAGGCCCACCGGCCGGTCGTCCGGCTGCGCGACCAGTGGGTGCTGGTCGACCCGGCGCTCGTCCGCAAGGCCCGCAAGCGCGAACTGGGCCTGCTCGACCCCGTCGACGCCCTCTCCGTCGCGCTCACCGGAACCGCCGAGGTCGACGGCGAGACCGTCGAGGCGGTGCCGGTCGGCGCGCTGGCCACGCTGCGCGACCGTCTCACGGCGGGCGTGACACCCGTCGAGCCGCCGCCCGGCCTGGACGCCCGCCTGCGGGACTACCAGCTCCGCGGCCTCGCCTGGCTCGACCTCATGACCTCCCTCGGTCTCGGCGGTTGCCTCGCCGACGACATGGGGCTCGGCAAGACCGTCACGCTCATCGCGCTCCACCTGCGCCGGGCCCGCAGCGAACCGACCCTGGTGATCTGCCCCGCGTCGCTCCTCGGCAACTGGCAGCGGGAGATCACCCGTTTCGCGCCCGGCGTCCCCGTGCGCCGCTTCCACGGCCCCGACCGCACCCTCGACGGTCTCGACGGCGGCTTCGTCCTCACCACCTACGGCACGATGCGGTCCGCCGCCGCCCACCTCGCCGACCAGCCCTGGGGCATGGTCGTCGCCGACGAGGCGCAGCACGTCAAGAACCCCTACTCGGCGACGGCGAAGGCCCTGCGGACGATCCCGGCCCCCGCGCGCGTCGCACTCACCGGCACCCCCGTGGAGAACAACCTCTCCGAACTGTGGGCGCTGCTGGACTGGACGACCCCCGGGCTGCTCGGCCCCCTCAAGTCCTTCCGCGCCCGGCACGCGCGCGCTGTCGAGAACGGCGAGGACGAGGAGGCCGTGGCCCGACTGGCCCGGCTGATCCGCCCGTTCCTGCTCCGCCGCAAGAAGTCCGACCCCGGAATCGTCCCCGAGCTCCCGCCCAAGACGGAGACGGACCACCCCGTTCCGCTGACCCGCGAACAGGCGTCTCTCTACGAGGCCGTGGTCCGCGAATCCCTGCTCGCGATCGAGACCACCGACGGCATCGCCCGAAGGGGACTGGTCCTCAAGCTCCTGACCTCCCTCAAGCAGATCTGCAACCATCCAGCCCTGTTCTTGAAGGAGGACGCGCAGGCCGCCGCGCACGGGCCCTCCGCCCGCTCCGGCAAACTGGCCCTGCTCGACGAGCTGTTGGACACCCTGCTCGCCGAGGACGGCTCCGCACTGGTCTTCACGCAGTACGTGGGCATGGCCCGCCTCATCACGGCACACCTGACCGCCCGCGCCGTCCCGGTGGAGCTCCTGCACGGTGGCACACCGGTCCCCGAGCGCGAACACATGGTGGACCGCTTCCAGAGCGGGGCGACCCCGGTCCTGGTGCTGTCCCTCAAAGCCGCCGGCACCGGCCTCAACCTCACCCGCGCGGGCCATGTCGTCCACTTCGACCGCTGGTGGAACCCCGCGGTCGAGGAGCAGGCCACCGACCGCGCCTACCGCATCGGCCAGACCCAGCCCGTCCAGGTGCACCGCCTAATCACCGAGGGCACGGTGGAGGACCGCATCGCCGAGATGCTCGAAGCGAAGCGGGCCCTCGCCGACGCGATCCTCGGCTCCGGCGAGGCGTCCCTGACGGAGCTGACCGACCGCGAGCTGTCGGACCTCGTGTCGCTGCGGAGGCCGACGTGAGCGGGACCGAGGGGGAGGAGCGCCGCGTGGCGGAACCCGGGGTCGGCGAACCGGCCGAAGGCTCCGATCGGCCTCGCCCCGCGACCGGAGACCGCCCCGCCGACGAGGCCCGACGGGCGTTGCGCGCAGCGCGGGCGGCGGCGGCGGCCGACGAGCATTCGGGCCCGAATGCGGGTGCGGATGCGCATGCGGTTGCGGGTGCTGAGCGGGAGGCGGCGACCGGTAAGTCGTCCGCGTCGTCCGCGTCGTCCACGCCGTCGACTTCGTCCACGCCGTCCCCTTCGTCCATGGCGCCCGAGGTGCCCGAGGTGCCGCCAAGGGCGGCCGCCCCGGGAGCGAGGCCGAGTGACGTGGCCCGCGAGGCCCTGCGTTGGGCGACCGCGGAGGCGAAGGAGCCTGCCGCGACCGGCCGTTCCGGTGAGGAGACCACAGTAGGCGCACGTCCTGGTGACATCGCCCGCGAGGCGTTGCGCGCCGCGCGGGACGAGGCGAGGCGGCTTCGGACCGAGGGGACGGACGGCAGCGGGGAGCGGACAACAGAGGCTGAGGGCAAGGGAATTGGCCCGGGGCGCCGGTCCGCGAGGACGTCACCTGCGGGCTCCCGGGGACGGCGGAGTCCCGCGCACCCTGTGAAGACGGATCAGGCATCCCGGGAGCGCGACCTGCGCGATCTGCTCGCGGGTGCTTTCCAGTTGCCTCCCGACGTGGCCGCCATCACCGGCCACCCGACGCATCCGGCCGACGACACCGGCGAGACGACGCGCGACCGGGACCACGGCCGACCCGCGGAACCCGCGCCCCCCGCGCACCCGGCGCACCCCGTGTCCGAGGAGGAGGCACCGGCGGACACCGAGCCCTTCACCCCCGGCTCTCCCGACCCCGTGCCCCTCACCGCCGAACCCTTCGCTGAGCCCTTTGAGCCCTTTGAGGCCCTCAGCCCTGGGACCCTCCACCCGGAGTCCCGCGCCCGCCACGCGCCGACCGACGCCCACAACCCGTTCGAGCCCGCCGGCAGACCGGCCACCGCCCTCCCCGCCGAGCGGCTCCCTCGCTCCATGGCATCCCCCGGCCGTGACGGTGAGTTGCGCCGTACGTTCCCCGCCTTTTCCGCGCGGGTACCAGGAGCAGGCGCGTTCGCGGAGACGTGGTGGGGGAATGCGTGGGTCACGGCGTTGGAGGAGGGGGCGCTGGACGCGGCGCGGCTGGCGCGCGGGCGGACGTATGCGGGGCAGGGGTACGTCGACGCCATCACCGTCACTCCGGGTCTGGTGCTCGCGTATGTGCACGGAAGCCGGCCGCGGCCGTACCGCGTCCAGGTCAGGGTGCGGACGCTGGCCGATGACGACTGGGACCGCTTTCTCGACGCCGCGGCCGAGCGGCCCGGACACATCGCCGCGCTGCTCGACAAGGAGATGCCCAAGTCGCTCGCCGACTGCGGCGTCGAACTGCTCCCGGGCCCCGGTGAACTCGAACCGCACTGCAGCTGCCCCGACTTCGGGCACCCCTGCAAGCACGCGGCCGCGCTCTGCTATCAGATGGCGCGTCTGCTGGACCAGGACCCGTTCGTCCTGCTCCTGTTGCGCGGCCGTGGCGAACGCGAGCTGCTCGACGCGCTGTCCCGGCGCAACGCCGCCCGCGCGGCCCGCGCCGCCCAGGAGAGGGAACCCGCACCGCTGCCCGGAGTACGCGCCCGCGACGCCCTCGCGCGACGCGTGCTGCCACCCCTCCCCGCTCCGCTGCCGCCGCCCGCGCATCCCGAACAGCCGCCTACCTACCCGGGCGCGCCGGGCGGCCCGGACCCGTTCGCGCTGGACCAGTTGGCCACGGATGCCGCCGCCCGTGCGCACATACTGCTGACCGCGGGCCGCGACCCGGTCGCGGACCTGACGCTCTGGCAGGACGCGGTGCGTATCGCCGCGGCCCGCCCCGGCTCGGGTCTCACGGCCGCCACCCGCGCGCTCTACTCCTCGCTCGCCTCCGCGACCGGCCGGACCCCGGCCGATCTGGCGCGGGCGGTCGCGGCCTGGCGGCAGGGCGGGTTCGAGGCGCTCAGCGTGCTCGAAGAGACGTGGGACCCTCCGGCGGGGCGGTTCGACCGGGCCCGGCCGCTGCTGCTGGCCGCCGACTTCCCGGCGTTCCGCCCGTGGCGCAACCACCTCACCCACCCCCGCGGTCACGCCCAGCTCCGCCTCGGCCGCAACGGCTTGTGGTACGCCTACGAGTCCGAGCCGGGGCACGACGACTGGTGGCCCCGGGGCACTCCCGACCTCGACCCGGTCGGCGCCCTGACGGGCCTCGGCGCGCCGGGCGAGTTCTGACGCGGACCGGACTCCCGGGCCGTGCCGAGCCGACCCGTCGGACCCGCCCCGCGTGGTCCGAACAAGGCTTGGACATATGTGGCGGACCCGTGTGGGCGCGGTGGACGAACGGGCCCCATTTCCGCCCGGACAGGCGCAGAAGTTAGCGTGGGACGGTGAGTGAGACGAAGACCCCTGCCCTCCAGTACCGCCTCGACGGCCCGGAAGATGCCCCGGTCCTCATACTCGGCCCCTCGCTCGGCACCACCTGGCACATGTGGGACAGGCAGGTCCCGGAGCTCGCGAAGAGCTGGCGGGTCTTCCGTTTCGACCTGCCGGGACATGGCGGAGCGCCCGCCTATCCGGCCGGATCGGTGGCCGAACTCGCGGGGCGGCTGCTCGCCACGCTCGACCAACTCGGTATCCAGCGCTTCGGCTACGCGGGCTGCGCGTTCGGCGGGGCTCTCGGTATCGAGCTGGCGCTGCGCAGCCCGGAGAGGGTCGCCTCCCTCGCGCTGATCGCCGCCTCGCCCCGCTTCGGTACGGCCGACGAGTTCCGGCAGCGCGGAGTGATCGTGAGGACGAACGGGCTCGACCCGATCGCCCGCACCTCGCCCGAGCGCTGGTTCACGAGCGGCTTCGCCGCGGCCCAGCCCGCGATCACCGAGTGGGCCGTGCAGATGGTGCGCACCACCGACCCCGGCTGCTACATCGCGGCCTGCGAGGCGCTCGCCGCCTTCGACGTGCGGGCGGAACTGGGCATGGTCGGTGTGCCCACGCTCGTCCTGGCCGGCTCCGACGACCAGGTCACCGGGCCGGCGGAGGCGCGCACGCTGGTCGCCGGGATACCGGACGCCCGCCTCGCGGTCGTGCCCGGTGCCTCCCACCTGGTTCCCGTGGAGCAGCCCGCCGCCGTCACGGATCTGCTCGTACGGCACTTCTCCGGCGCCTGGCAGCCCGCGTTCGACTCGTCCACCGGCCAGATGGCGATCCAGTCCGCGCCGGTGCACGTCGTGCAGGCCGCCCCGCCGCCGGTCGGCCCCTTCGCCGAGATCGCCCCGGCCGCCGTACCGCCCGAGATCATGGGGCGGCCGGACCCCTACGACGCCGGGATCAAGGTGCGCCGCGAGGTGCTGGGGGACGCGCACGTCGACCGGGCGCTGGCCTCGGCGGACGAGTTCTCCGGGGATTTCCAGGAGTTCATCACGCGGTACGCGTGGGGCGAGATCTGGGACCGGCCCGGGCTCGACCGGCGCTCGCGCAGCTGTGTCACGCTCACCGCCCTGGTCGCGGGCGGCCACCTCGACGAGCTGGCCTTCCACACCCGCGCCGCCCTGCGCAACGGTCTCACCCCGGTGGAGATCAAGGAAGTGCTGCTCCAGACGGCCGTCTACTGCGGTGTACCGGCCGCGAACAGTGCGTTCAAGGTGGCGCAGCAGGTCATCCGGGAGGAGACGACCCCGGAGGAGTGAGCGGGCGGAGACATCCGCGGTCCTGCGCCCCGCGCGGCTGCGGGGGCACGATGGACTCATGAAACTCACGAAGAAGTCGCATGCCTGCGTCCGTCTCGAAAAGGACGGGCGGACGCTCGTCATCGATCCCGGCGGTTTCAGCGAGGAGGACGCCGCCCTGGGCGCGGACGTCCTCCTCGTCACGCACGAGCACCCCGACCACTTCGACGAGGGACGGCTGCGGGCGGCCATGGAGGCCGATCCGGCGGCCGAGATCTGGACGCTCCGGTCGGTGGCGGAGAAGATCTCCGCCGCCTTCCCCGGCCGGGTGCACACCGTCGGCCACGGCGACACGTTCACGGCCGCGGGCTTCGACGTCCAGGTGCACGGCGAACTGCACGCCGTGATCCACCCGGACATCCCGCGCATCACCAACGTCGGCTATCTCGTCGACGGTGGCCGCGTCTTCCACCCCGGCGACGCCCTCACCGTCCCGGACCGGCCGGTCGAGACGCTGATGCTCCCGGTGATGGCCCCGTGGAACAAGATCTCCGAGGTCATCGAGTACGTCCGCGAGGTCAAGCCGCAGCGCGCGTACGACATCCACGACGCCCTGCTCACGGACCTCGCCCGGCCGATCTACGACCGCCAGATCGGCGCCCTCGGTGGCTCCGAACACCTGCGGCTCACCCCGGGGGCGTCGGCGGAGGTCTGAGCCGCCCATGAGGGGACCCGTGGTGCTCCCGCGCTGTCCTCACGGCGCCCGGGTGTCGCCGGCGGACCCGTTGTCGTACCCGCCCGGTAGGTTGTGAGGCATGCGCATCGCCACCTGGAACGTGAACTCGATCACCGCCCGTCTGCCGAGGCTGCTGGCCTGGCTGGAGAGCAGCGGCACGGACGTGCTGTGCCTCCAGGAGGCCAAGGTCGCCGCCGAGCAGTTCCCGACCGAGCCGTTGCGCGAGCTGGGCTACGAGGCGGCGGTACACGCCACGGGGCGGTGGAACGGCGTGGCGGTGATCTCCCGAGTCGGCCTGGAGGACGTGGTCAAGGGCCTGCCCGGTGACCCCGGGTACGAAGGTGCGGAGGAGCCCCGGGCGGTCTCCGCGACCTGCGGGCCGGTCCGCGTCTGGTCGGTGTACGTACCGAACGGCCGCGAGGTGGGGCACGCCCACTACGCCTACAAACTCCAGTGGTTCGAGGCCCTGCGTGCCGCGGTCGCGGGCGACGCGGCGGGCAGCCGGCCGTTCGCGGTGCTGGGCGACTACAACGTGGCGCCGACGGACGACGACGTCTACGACGTGGCCGCGTTCGAGGGCCTGACCCATGTCACACCGGCCGAGCGCGCCGCCCTGGCCGCCCTGCGCGAGACGGGCCTGACGGACGTGGTCCCGCGTCCCCTCAAGTACGAGCACCCGTTCACGTACTGGGACTACCGCCAGCTCCGCTTCCCGAAGAACCGCGGGATGCGCATCGACCTCGTCTACGGCAACGAAGCTTTCTCGACGGCGGTCAAGGACGCGTACGTCGACCGCGAGGAGCGCAAGGGCAAGGGCGCCTCGGACCACGCACCGGTCGTCGTGGACCTCGACGTCTAGGACCTGTCCGCTCGCAGCGCCCCGTGGCCGGGCGACGTCCGGAAGGACGTCGCCCGGCCACACTGCGTGCCGGGTCCCCCGGGCCACCCGAGATCCGCAGGGCGGCCCTGTCGCCGAGCCGAGTGGATCGGAGTCGATCCGCTCGGTACCGCCGCCGTGCCCGAAACCACGGGCACACCCGGTACCCGCCGGGCGGCCATGGAGTCCGCCGCGGACCTCTTCGCCGAACTCGGCGACCGTGCCCCCTCGTTGACCCGATTGCGCGTCGACGCCGGGTCTGATCCTGCGGCCTCGATCGGATACGGCAAGGGTGAGGCCCGTCCGGCCGGGGAAGGCGTCCGGCGAGGTCGGGGAGGTGGTTCGAGCGGCATCGGGATTCGCCTGATTCCGTGATCAACTGCCGCAAGATACATTCTTGTCAAATGCCGGGAACGCGGAGCTTCGGCGATCGCACCCGACGGAGAGGCCGGTCATGAACATCCCCTTCTTGGACAAGTGGCTCAAGCGGCATCCGGTACGGCGGGACCGGGCCCTCGCCGCCGCCTTCGAGGACGATCCGGCAGGCGTCGCCGAGTTGCTCTCGGAATGCGAACTGCTCCGCTCGCACGCCGCGGCTGTCGGCCTCGAACTGGACGACACTCCGGCCTCGTTGGCGGCGCTCGACCAGCTCCTGCCGCTGTGGCGCGAAGACCCCGAGGCGCTGCCCTGGCTCGGCAACGACGCCGGCCTCTACCTCGGTACGGTCGTGGTGCGCACGGTGCCGGGCGCCGCCTGGCATGTCTGGCCCGGTGGCAGTCCGGCGGTCCGGCTCGCCTCGGGCCGCGAGATCCAGGTCGTCGAGGCCGGACTCGACTGGGCCGTGCAGGGTGTCCCCGAGCTGTCCCAGATGTACGCCGAAGCATCGGAGGCCTAGGGAGCCGGCGCCGTCGCCGACCACGTACCGATGGCCACGGCGTGGGCGCGATCATGGCGGTCCCGGTATGCAAGAGGTCGCCGGAGTGTCGTGATGTGCTCGTCATGCAGCCTCAAATACGGTTAATTACCCTGCGTGCGTGTCGCCCCTTTCGTGCCGATTTGCGTCGATAGTTTGCGCTGACCGACACAGCCGAGAGTGGGCAGGACCGGGATGGCCGTCGATCCGTTGATCGAGCTGCACGACGTGAACAAGTATTTCGGGGAGCTGCATGTTCTGCAGGACATCAACCTCACCGTCGGCAAGGGGGAGGTGGTCGTGATCATCGGCCCTTCGGGGTCCGGTAAATCGACGTTGTGCAGGACGATCAACCGGCTGGAGACCATCGAGTCGGGGACGATCAAGCTCGACGGGCAGTTGCTCCCTGACGAGGGAAGGTCCCTCACGCGGCTCCGAGCCGAAGTGGGGATGGTCTTCCAGTCATTCAACCTCTTCGCGCACAAGACGGTGCTGCAGAACGTCTCGCTCGGCCAGACGAAGGTCCGCGGTCGCAAGAAGCCGGAGGCCGACAGGCGCTCGCGCGAACTCCTGGACCGCGTGGGCCTCGCCTCACAGGCACCCAAGTACCCCGCCCAGCTCTCGGGCGGACAGCAGCAGCGTGTGGCCATCGCCCGCGCGCTCGCCATGGACCCCAAAGCGATGCTGTTCGACGAACCGACTTCGGCCCTCGACCCCGAGATGATCAACGAAGTCCTGGAGGTGATGCAGCAACTCGCGCGCGACGGCATGACCATGCTCGTCGTCACGCACGAGATGGGCTTCGCGCGCTCCGCCGCCAACCGCGTCGTCTTCATGTCGGACGGTCGCATCATCGAGGATCGCACCCCGGAGGAGTTCTTCATCAACCCGCGCAGCGACCGTGCCAAGGATTTTCTCTCCAAGATCCTCAAGCACTGACCGGGGGAGCACAGCGCATGATCCGTACCTCACGTGTGCCCGCCCGCCCGCGAGCGCTCACCGCGCCGCCCGCCGCGACCACCGCGTGCGGCGCACCGGACCGCCCGCCCGTCCGGGGACCTGTCGAACAGATCCCCAACTGCCGAGTGGAGCACAGGATTCAGCACCTGGACTCACCTGCCCGGAGGCGGGCGTGGAGACGCGAACGCCTCACCGCCGGGAGCAAGAAGGCCCGGCCGTACGGCATCCGCGTCCCGCGTGGGGGCAACGTGCCGGGCCCCGCCGTCCAGTCGCTGCCGCCGGGGCTCGTACTGGTGCTGATCCTCCTGGCATGCGAGGCGCGGCGACTGCCCGCGCCCTTCACCCACGAAGAGTTCCTTCCCACCGGGAAGCTGATCGTGTCGAACCTCGACTACGATTTGCCGTTCATCCCCGTGGTGACGGTGATCTTGCCGATCTGCATCGGGATGTGCGTGCTGTTCTCCTGGGTCGCCCCGTGGGCGTCCCGGTGGGAGCGGCGCAGTCCCGAGACCGAGGCCGTGGACGTGGCTCCGGCCGCACCAGGGACGCTGCTGCCGGGTGGGGTTCCCCCCACAGCCCCGACACTGTAGGGGGAGCAGCAGCTCACAGGGCCAGGCCCGGCCGGCGCCAGCCGGAGATCACTGCTCGCGCAGGGGCACCGACACATAGGACGGGTCGTGCTCCGGCGAGGAGAAGGTCAGCTGCGCGCCGGACGGGTTGTGCTCGATGTAGAGCGGGTCGACCGTGTCGACGACCAGGGCGAGACGATGCCCTGCCGGGACGTCGTAGGCCGTGGAGAACAAGTCCAGGTCCACAGCGAACGGCTTGCCGGGCGTCTGCCCGTGGAAGGTGTACGGCGCGTTGCTGACCAGCTTGCCGAGGCCGAGCGGGCCCACGTCGTAGAGGTAGGCGACGAGGGTGCCGCTCTCCTTGGTGCCGGTGACCGTGGTGTGCAGCCTGGCGGTGCCGCGCACGTGCTGGGCGCTCGGGTACTGCTCCGACTGCCACACGGCCGCCCACCAGCGCGGCAGCAGCGGGATCGAGGCCATCGGCGGAATCCGGGTGAGCTGGTCGAGAATGCTGGACAGGAAGATGACCCCGCCGTCCGCGCCCGAGTCGACGTTCGTGTGGATCCTGGTGGTGCCCCCGAGAGCGATCTTCCTCGTCGTCGCGCCGACCGACTTCCAGTCCGGGTAGCCCTCGTAGCCGCCCGTGGAACGGGATGTGAGCTGGACCGGCTGTTCACGGTCGATGCCGTTGTCCTCGCCCGCCAGATAGTGGTCGAACCAGCGGCCGGTGTCGGTCCATACGTCGTTGGGAAGCCCGAACAGGCCGGTCAGTTCGGCGGTGGCGTGGTCGCCGGGGCGGAACTCCAGCCGCTTGGGCCCGGTCAGCTTCTCGTAGAACGTGGCGTACTGGTTGGGTGAGAACACCGTGTCGCCCCAGGCGTTGGCCATGAAGACGGCGGCGCCGTTCTTGTTGAGCTGATCGACATACGTCTCGGGGGAACGTTTCTTCCCCCAGTCGATCAGATCCTGCTCCTTCGAGAGGTTCGAGGCGAAGAAGTCCTTGAACACCTGCTGGGTCTCGGCGCCGGGACGGCCGGTGATATGTCCGACGCCGTCCAGCAGGGCGGCCGCCTGGACGTGCTCGGTGCGGCCGGAGTAGATCGAATCGGTCAGGTCCGCCCAGCCGCTCAGCGCCGCGACCGCCTTGATGCGCTTGTCGTGCGCGGCGGCGAGGAGGCTGATCCCGGCGCCGTAGGAGACGCCCGCCACGCCGACCTTGCGGGGATCGGCCGGGGTGTTGGCGAGCGCCCAGTCGATCACCTTGGACACGTCGGCCGTGTCGCGTGGTCCGGCGACCTCGATCTCCCCGCCCGACTGCCAGAAGCCGCGGACGTTGTAACCGACCACCACGTAGCCGGAGTTCGCGAGCTTCTGGGCCTGTGCGAGGTACTCGACCTGCGGCAGGCCCCAGCTCGTGGGCAGCACGATGAGCGGGTAGGCGCGGGTGCCGTCGCTTTCCGCGGGGGTGACGACGTTGGCCTTGAGGGTCGTGCCTCCGTCTCCGGAGATGTCGACGAAGCGGACGCCGCTCGTGCCGCCGGCGGCCTGGGCGGCGGGGGCGAGGCCCAGGCCCGCGGCGGCGATCAGTGTCGCGGAGACGGCACCGACGGCCGATGTGCGCAGGGGATTGCGACCGTTTCCCAACGGGTCACTCCTCACTCGGTCAGTGCAAAGTGACCCGACGGTAACCTCAGTGACTTACCTTAAGTAACCCGTCGGTAAGTTACGTGCGGGTAACGATTGTTGAAGTGTTCATATCCGCTGGCTGGGACGCCGTCGGCCTGTGCCCGCGGACAGCGGGAAAACTTCGGTGCCGTGCTGGCCCGGCCATCTGTGCGACACGCGTCATGTGCGCCGACGGGGCCGAGGTGTGGTCGCCTTCGCGGGGGGCTCCGCGTCCGGTTCGGGGTCCGGCACCGTCAGGGTCGGCAGCGGGGTCTGGGCGGCGCGGGTGATGTCCGCGACGACTTCGACGACATCGGGGCCGTACGCCTGCGAGTTCACGACCTTCAGGAGCAGGGCGAAACTGCTGCCGCCGTGCTTGCGGGCGAGCCGCGCGTGGTTGCGGGCGAGATAGCGGGTCGCCGCCTGGTTGGTGATCGCGCGCTGGCCGCAGAAGAGGAAGACCGGTCTCACGTCTCGGCTCTGGCCCGCGGTGAGCCGGGCGAGGATCACGTACTCGGCCTTGCCCGATTCCATGCGGTAGCGCTCGCTGCCGATCTGGAAGGCGCCCCGGTCGGGCCCCGGTTCGGAGTCGACGTTGACGCGTATGCCGGGCAGCAGGGAGTGCAGATGCGCGGCCATCCGCCGGTTCGACGCCGGACCGCCCACACAGAACTCCGTCCGCTCCCCGAAGCCCTGCTGCGTCGCGTCGTGCGCTATGACCTGGGCGTGCGCACCGCAGTCCTTGATCAACGCGGACAGTTCGAGGAGCGCGAACACGTCGTGGCGCATCACCGTGAGCTCGGGGCCACCCGCCTCGCGGTTCACCACCAGCAGGGACTCGGAGTTGTCGGGCAGTCCGAAGAACGCCTGCTTGCGACGGAGCTTGCGCCTCCACAGATAGGTACGGGCGAGCCAGCCGAGCGCGGCACTGATGCCGGCCGCCAGGACGCCGAGGACGATGTTGCGGACGTCGTCAGTCATGGGCGCGCATGCTAGCGGGCTCACGAAACGACGTTCGAGGGGGCCTGACGCGCGCATGGCGGTGAAGTTACGCTGCGCAGACACCTGTTGACTGGAGGTACGGATGCGTCGCCCTCTTGCGCGGAATCTGACGGTCCTGGCGGTTTCGGCCGCGACGGTGTTGGTCGGTGCGGCGGCGCCACCCGGGGCACCGGCCGCGGGCGCGGCCGCGAGAACGCCCGCCGCCAAGGTGCCCGTCGCGGTCGGCTCCGGAGGCGCCGTGGCGAGCGTCGACGCGGACGCCTCCGCCGCCGGCATCGAGGTGCTGAGGAAGGGCGGCAACGCCGTCGACGCCGCCGTCGCCACCGCGGCGGCCCTCGGCGTCACCGAGCCCTACTCGTCCGGCATCGGCGGGGGCGGCTACTTCGTCTACTACGACGCCAAGTCCCGTACGGTGCACACGATCGACGGGCGCGAGACGGCACCCCTGACCGCCGACTCCGGTCTCTTCCTGGAGAACGGCAAGCCGCTCGCCTTCGCGGACGCGGTCACCAGCGGGCTGGGCGTGGGCACACCGGGCACACCCGCCACCTGGCAGAGGGCCCTGGACGAGTGGGGCAGCGAGCGTCTGGGCAGTGTCCTGAAGCCGGCCGAGCGCATCGCCCGGGCCGGGTTCACGGTCGACGCGACCTTCCGTTCGCAGACGGAGTCGAACCAGGCCCGCTTCAAGAACTTCCCCGACACCGCGAAGCTCTTCCTTCCGGGCGGCTCGCTGCCGGTCGTCGGATCGAGCTTCAAGAACACCGATCTGGCTCGCACGTACGAAGAGTTGGGAAGGAAGGGGACGGACGCGATCTACGACGGCGACCTTGGCCCGGAGATCGTCGACACCGTCAACAAGCCGCCCGTGGACCCGGCGTCCGGCTACAACGCCCGCCCCGGCAAGTTGTCCCTGAACGACCTGGCGGCGTACAGGGCGAAGCGTCAGGCGCCCACCAAGGTCTCGTACCGCGGCCTGAAGGTCTACTCGATCGCACCCTCCTCCTCCGGCGGCACCACCGTCGGAGAAGCGCTCAACATCCTGGAGAAGACGGACCTTTCGAAGGCGAGCGAGGCGCAGTACCTGCACCACTACATCGAGGCGAGCCGGATCGCGTTCGCGGACCGGGGCCGCTGGGTGGGCGACCCGGCCTTCGAGGACGTACCCGCCAAGGGCCTGCTCTCACAGAAGTACGCGGACGCGCGGGCCTGCCTCGTCAAGGACGACGCCGTGCTGACGAGCCCGCTCGCGCCGGGCGACCCGAGCCGTCCCGCCGCCTGCGCCACCGCCGGGATCGCCGCCCCGACGACGTACGAGGGTGAGAACACGACCCATCTGACGGTGGCCGACAAGTGGGGCAACGTCGTCGCCTACACGCTGACCATCGAACAGACCGGCGGCAGCGGCATCACCGTCCCGGGGCGCGGCTTCCTCCTCAACAACGAACTGACGGACTTCTCCTTCGCGCCGGCCAACCCGGCCGTGCACGACCCCAACCTGCCGGGACCCGGCAAGCGCCCGCGCTCGTCGATCTCGCCGACCATCGTGCTCGACCGGCACGACCGGCCCGTCGTGGCGCTCGGTTCGCCGGGCGGCGCGAGCATCATCACGACCGTTCTGCAGACCCTGACCGAGTTCGTCGACCGCGGTCTCCCGCTGGTCGACGCCATCGCCACACCACGCGCCAGCCAGCGCAACGCCGCCCAGACGGAGCTCGAACCCGGCCTGTACGACAGCCCGTTGAAGGCGCAGCTCGAAGCCATCGGCCACTCCTTCAAGGCGAACCCGGAGATCGGAGCGGCAACGGGCGTCCAGCGCCTGTCGAACGGCACGTGGCTGGCCGCGGCCGAGAAGGTACGGCGGGGCGGAGGATCGGCGATGGTGGTGCGGCCCACGCCGTAGCGGTCGTGCCGCGGGGAGGCGGGAAGGTCCCCTCGCCCCGCGGCGGCCGATGCCCCGAGCGGTCAGCGTGCCGTCAGGATGCGGGGCCCCGCATCCGTGATGGCCACCGTGTGCTCCGCGTGGGCCGCTCGGGAGCCGTCGTCGGTGCGCAGCGTCCAGCCGTCGCGGGCCGCGTGGTAGCCGTCCGTGCCGCCGCCGATGAGCATGGGCTCGATGGCGAGGACCATGCCGTGCCGCAGGGGCAGTCCGCGGCCCGGGCGGCCCTCGTTCGGGACGGCCGGGTCCTCGTGCATCCGGCGGCCCACGCCGTGCCCGCCGAAGCCGTCCGGGATTCCGTACCCCGCCGCGCGGCAGACCGTGCCGACGGCGTGCGCGATGTCCCCGATGCGGTTGCCGACGACGGCAGCCTCGATACCGGCGGCGAGGGCGCGCTCGGCGGTCTCCACGAGCCGCACATCGGCGGCGCGCGGCTCGCCGACGATGAAGCTGATCGCCGAGTCGCCCACCCAGCCGCCCAGTTCGGCGCCGAAGTCGATGGAGACCAGGTCACCGTCGCGCAGTCGAAGGCCCGTCGGGATGCCGTGCACGATCGCCTCGTTCACGGAGGCGCAGATGACCGCGGGGAAGGGCGTGGGCGCGAAGGAGGGGTGATAGCCGAGGAAGGGTGAACTCGCGCCCGCCTCGCGCAGGACCTGGTGTGCCACCTCGTCCAGCTCCAGGAGGGAGACGCCGACGTCGGCCGCCTCCCGCACCGCCGTGAGAGCCCTGCCCACGACCTGGCCGGCCGTGTACATCTCGTCGATCGATGTGTCCGTCTTCAGTTCCACCATTCCAATTACTATACCGGTATTAGAATGGGGTCATGGTGCGAACCCCCCTGACCCCCGAAGAGCGCGAACGCGGCGAGCGTCTCGGGCGATTGCTGCGCGAGGCCCGCGGCGGCCGCAGCATGGCGGACATCGCGGGGGTGGCCGGGATCTCCGCGGAGACCCTCCGCAAGATCGAGACCGGGCGGGCGCCCACGCCCGCCTTCTTCACGGTCGCGGCGCTGGCGCGGGCCCTCGGGCTCTCGATGGACGACCTCGTCGTGCGATGCGAGTTCGTGCCGGTGGTCTGACGGCCGGTGCCCACGCCGCCGGTACCGGCCCGATGGCCCGGCGGAGTGCCCGGAGTGGCCTCCGCGTGCCGTCCGCGCGTCGCGCCGACCGGCGGCGGTACCGCCTCGCGCCGTGTGGGGCGGTACCGCGTTGCCCTCGTCGTTCCCGTCGTCCCCGTCGGCTGCTCGTCGTGTGTCTGAGGTCGTAGGCCGGGCGCGATCGCGGAATTGTTGAATTCATGGAATAACCCCTTGTCGTCTACGCGCGTAGTCATTAGCCTCCGGCCATGTCGAACACCAACGCCCGCTCCGGCGTGGCGACTTCGCAGGAGCCGCCGCTCGGCGCGGCGCAGCCAGCCACCGGTCCGGAGCCCGCGACCGGGCGCGGACGCCGCACGCGCACGGTCGTGCGTCTCGTCTGCACCGACCTCGACGGCACCCTGCTCGACTCGGCCGGCGCCATCCGCGAGCGCACCCTGAGCACGCTCGCGGAGGCGGGGCGGGCCGGCCTCGCGGTGGTAGGGGTGACCGGACGGCCCGTCCGGGACACCCTGGACCTGACCCGGCGCTACGGGCTCACCGGGCCCGTGGTGTGCAGCAACGGCGCCGTCACCGTCGACGTCGCGTCGGGGCGGTTGCTGGACTGCCGGGGGTTCGGCCCCGGCGACGCGGCGGAGATCCTGCGCGCGGTGCGGGAGGCGATGCCCGGGGTCGCGGTGGGCGTCGACTCCGTGTCCGGACTCCGTCTGGAGGAGGCCTTCGCGCGACTGGTGCCGAACCCCTGGTTCCACCTGCCCCTGGAGGACGTGTCCGCACCGGTGGAGGGAGATCCGGTGGTCAAGATCCTCGCCGCGCACCCGATGCTGCTCGTCGACGAACTCGCCACCGTGCTCGCCACTGTCGTCGGCGACCGCGCGGTGATCACCAGGTCCACCGGCGACTTCCTCGAACTGTCCGCCCCCGGCGTCGACAAGGGGGAGGCGCTGCGCCTGCTCGCCGAGCGGCGTGGACTCCCCTTGGAACACACCGCCGCCGTGGGCGACATGCCCAACGACATTCCGATGCTGCGCCTGGCCGGGCTCGCCGCCGCCGTCGCCAACGCCCACGAGGACACCCTGCGAGCCGCCGACATCGTGCTGCCCAGCAACGACGACGAAGGCGTCGCCGCCCTGATCCGGCTCGTCCTGCCCCGCACGGCGGCGGGGGAGGCCTGCCGCATCTGAGAGTGCCTCAAGGCCCGCCGTTCCCGGGCGAGTTCGGGCCGCGGCGCCCACGCGCGTGGGCGCGGCCCCTGCGCGCGGGCTGCCGGAAGGCCCGATGGGCGACCCTGCCCGGCGGGTCGCGCGACCCATGTGCGCGGGGGTTGCCGACCCGCAGGCGGTGAACGCGCGCGGGTGCCTGCGCGTGTGTCGGCTTTCGTGTGGGCAGGGCGCGGGCCTTCATGTCTGCGGCGCGCGGCCTGTCGCGTGTGCCGGGAGTCGGGCCTTCGCGCCGGGCGTGGTAGGTCGCCTTTCAACAAGCAGATGGGGGAGGGGAGTAGGGTCCCTGGCATTCGGCGCGCCCGAACGGGAGCACGCCGATGTGTCCATCCCTGAGGGCTCCGCGTCAGCGCCGAAAACTCCCTGTAGCCGATCCGTAACACGGCTGGTGTTTTCTATCGGACCGGAGGACTCATATCGGGCGGGGAGTTGGGTGATGGCGGTAGAACAACTCCCGGGACAGGTACTGGAGTTCGCCAGGTATCTGAACGGGCTGATGGGACGACTCGACCAGAGCGGCGGCTGGTGCGGAGTCTTCTGGCAACGAGACCCCGACGGCATGCGGGCCTGCCTCGACGGCTGGGAGGTGCCGCCCTGGGACGTCGTGGAGGCCATCCTCCAGGACGTCGTCGCGGAATACGGGGAGCGCGCCGCCGCTCAGGAGGCGCAACGGGCCCGCGCCCTGCACGACGCCTCACTGGCCGCGTACGACGCCCGACCGGGCGGCCGGGACGCCCTCGGTGACCGACTCGACGTCATGCTCCGCGAGCAGCGGTACGCCGCCGAACGCCAGGCCGAACTGAGCAGGCTGCTCCCCTCGGCGGCCTCCCGGGAAGAGGCCGAGGCGATCCGCCTGGACCTCGCCTGGGCGCACGACGATCACGAACGCGCCACCGCCCGCTGCACCGAACTGCGCCACCGCATGGACAACGTCGACCGTCGCGCCCCGCGCACCCGCGCGCAGGGCGCGCTGAGTTTCCCGGCCCCTGCCCCCGGGGACGGCGTATGGCCCCGGCAGCCGGAGAGCTGGGCGGACCCGTACGGAACGCGAGGGGCCCCGAGCGGCCCCGACGCGGGCGCTCCAGGCATGCACTCCGGCGCGCGAGCGGGCGTGAACGACACCGGCGCAAGCTACCCGGAGCGCCCCCCGGACCCCGGCCCCGGCCCCCACCCGACGGTCCCTGAACAGGCGGGGCCCCGGTCCCCGCTGGCGGACCACGCCCCGGGCGCCGAGCGGGCGTACACCCAAGCCGCCGCGCCCGCCCCGGTGGGCGACTGGACCCCGCCGCGCCCCGGCGCATACGCCCCGGCCGAGCGACCCGCCCCGAGCTCCGGCGCCGCCGCGCACGCCCCGTACGCCGACCCGCATGCCCCGTACGCCGGGCGCGAAGGGCCGTACGCCGGGCAGGACGGCAGGGGGACCGGGCGGGGCGGCGCAGGATCCGGGAGTGACGTCGGGGACGGCGGGCGTGACAGCGGGAGCGCGCCCCGGGTCCCGCAACAGCAAGGGGGCGCGAGCGACCCGACCCCACGCCGTGACGACGCCTACGCGCCCGCTGACCACGCCGACCACGCCCGCCCCACCTCCGAGCGAACCGCGCCCGCCGCGCCTCCCGCCCCGAAGCAACGCTCCAAGCGCCGCCCCCGGGGCAGCGCACGCTTCGCCGGGATGACGGAGCCGGACACGGCACCCACGGTCCTGCCCGAGGCGGCACCGATGCCGCCCGCCCCGGCCGCGCCCGGCAGACGAACACCGCGCGGCGCACGCTTCGCCGGGGCCGCCGAAGAACCCGTGCGCCCGCGGACGGTGACGGAGCCACCGGACGAGGACACGCGACGGCTCACCGCGGACACCGTCGGGACCCTCACCCGACTGCGGAGCGAGGGCCGCAGCGGCGAGGCGCACGCCCTGCTCGTCGAAGCGGCGTACTGGCCCCCCGCACGCTTCCCGCTGCTCGCCGCCGAACTGCACCGCGCCGGCCTCGACGCCGACTGGGCCACCCTGCTGTGGGAGGCGGCCTCGCTGCCCGCGGACCGGCTGGTCGCCGCCGCCGACGCGCTCACTGCCGCCGGCCGCACCGCCGACGGCCGGCAGATGCTGCGCCAGGGTGTCACCCGGCCCTCGTCCGAGATCGGGGCCGCCGTACTCGACCTCGCCGACAAGGGCCGCCTGCGCGAGGCCGGCGCGCTCCTCGACGCGTACGTCCGCATGCGCTCCCCGGAGGAGGCCGCCCGCAGCGCCGAAGCGGACCCCCAGCGCCTCGTACCGCTCCTCCTGGAGGCGGCCCGGAGCGTGTCCGACGAATGCCACTGGGACCTGGTCCACGCCCTGCGTGTGGCCGGCCTCACGGCGTGACCGCTCGCCCCGGAAGGCGGCCACGCCACCCGCCCACCCGCTAGGGCGGGCGGGTGGCGCCGGGGAGCGCACCGTCCCCCGATCGGCCGCACCGCCCGGGTCCACCGGCCACGTCACTCACCCGTGGGGGTCAGAAACGTGATCGACTCAGCGGGTTAACGACGATGGTCTTGGCAAGGCTGTCCGGGGGGCTTACTTTCGAGCCTCTACAGCCTTTGTCTACGGGCGTAGAGGCTCTCTGACGTCCCGTCGAAGGAGCAGCTCATGGCCAACGTCGTACGTGCCGCCCTGGTCCAGGCCACCTGGACCGGTGACACCGCATCCATGGTCGCCAAGCACGAGGAACACGCCCGCGAGGCGGCCCGGCAGGGTGCCAAGGTCATCGGATTCCAGGAAGTCTTCAACGCCCCCTACTTCTGCCAGGTCCAGGAGCCCGAGCACTACAGCTGGGCGGAACCGGTCCCCGACGGGCCCACCGTCACCCGTATGCGGGAGCTCGCGCGCGAGACCGGCATGGTGATCGTCGTACCTGTGTTCGAGGTCGAGCAGTCCGGCTTCTACTTCAACACCGCGGCCGTGATCGACGCCGACGGCACCTACCTCGGCAAGTACCGCAAGCACCACATCCCGCAGGTGAAGGGCTTCTGGGAGAAGTACTACTTCAAGCCCGGCAACCTCGGCTGGCCCGTCTTCGACACGGCCGTCGGCCGGATCGGCGTCTACATCTGCTACGACCGCCACTTCCCCGAAGGCTGGCGGCAGCTCGGCCTGAACGGCGCCCAGCTCGTCTACAACCCCTCCGCCACCTCCCGCGGCCTCTCCGCCCATCTCTGGCAGCTGGAGCAGCCCGCCGCGGCCGTCGCCAACGAGTACTTCATCGCCGCGATCAACCGGGTCGGGCAGGAGGAGTACGGCGACAACGACTTCTACGGAACCTCGTACTTCGTCGACCCGCGCGGACAGTTCGTCGGCGAGAGGGCGAGCGACAAGGCCGAGGAACTCATCGTCCGCGACCTGGACTTCGACCTCATCGAGGAAGTACGCCAACAGTGGGCGTTCTACCGCGACCGGCGCCCCGACGCCTACGAAGGGCTGGTGCAGCCATGACCGACCTGTACACCCGCCACCAGGCCGTCCTGCCCGACTGGCTCGCCCTCTACTACGAGGACCCGATCGAGATCACCCACGGCGAGGGCCGCCACGTCTGGGACGCCGACGGCAACAAGTACCTGGACTTCTTCGGCGGCATCCTCACCACGATGACCGCACACGCCCTGCCCGAGGTGACGAAGGCGGTCAGCGAGCAGGCCGGCCGGATCATCCACACCTCGACGCTCTACCTCAACCGGCCGATGGTCGAACTGGCCGAACGCATCGCCCAGTTGTCCGGCATCCCCGACGCCCGCGTCTTCTTCACCACCTCCGGCACCGAGGCCAACGACACCGCCCTGATGCTCGCCACCGCCCACCGGCAGAGCAACCAGATCCTGGCCATGCGCAACAGCTACCACGGCCGTTCCTTCAGCGCGGTCGGGATCACCGGCAACAAGGGATGGTCCCCGACCTCCCTGTCACCGCTCCAGACGCTGTACGTGCACGGCGGAGTTCGCACCCGCGGCCCCTACGCCGACCTGGGCGACGCCGAGTTCATCGCCGCCTGTGTCGAGGACCTCAAGGACCTGCTCGGCCACGGACGCCCGCCCGCCGCACTGATCGCCGAACCCGTCCAGGGAGTCGGCGGCTTCACCGCACCGCCCGACGGCCTGTACGCGGCCTTCCGAGAAGTCCTCCAGCAGCACGGCGTCCTCTGGATCGCCGACGAGGTGCAGACGGGCTGGGGACGCACCGGCGAGCACTTCTGGGGCTGGCAGGCCCACGCCGCCTCCGGCCCTCCCGACATACTCACCTTCGCCAAGGGCATCGGCAACGGCATGTCCATCGGCGGCGTCGTCGCCCGCGCCGAGATCATGAACTGCCTCGACTCCAACTCCATCTCGACCTTCGGCGGTTCACCGGTCACGATGGCGGCGGGTCTCGCGAACCTCACCTACCTCCTCGAACACGACCTCCAGGGCAACGCCCGGCGCGTCGGCGGCCTGCTCATCGAACGGCTACGCGCGGTCACCGCGCAGTTCGACGGCGTACGCGAGGTACGCGGACGCGGACTGATGATCGGCATCGAGCTGGTCCAGCCCGGCACCGACCGGGCGAACCCCGAAGCAGCCGCGGCCGTACTCGAAGCGGCCCGCGAGGAAGGCCTGTTGATCGGCAAGGGCGGCGGACACAACACCAGCGTGCTGCGGATCGCACCGCCGCTCTCCCTCACCGTCGCGGAGGCGGAGGAGGGCGCGGCGATCCTGGAACGCGCCCTGAGGCGGGCCCAGTAACGGATCGCGAGCAAGGGCGAGCGAGCCGAAGGGGAGCGCGGTGTCGAAGACCCCGGTGTGCGAGGCCCGAAGGGCTGGATACGCGTCGGATCCTCGACACCGACCGCAGCGCTCCGGAGGCGAACCGAGCCACGGACAAAGGGGAACACCGCCATGACCACCGCCTTGGAACCCGCTCTGTCGGTACGCCAGGTCCTCGCCCTGGACCGGGTGCTCGCCGGAGAGCCCGAGGTGGTGGCCGGTGCCGGCCACCTGGACCGGTCCGTCCGCTGGGTGCACGTCGCCGAGGCCGCCGACGTGGGCGTCATGCTCAGCGGCGGTGAAATGGTCCTCACCACAGGGGTGTTGCTCGCGGGCGACCCCGACGCCCAGGCCGAGTACATCCGCTCGCTCCACCGCGCCGAGGCCGCGGCGGTCGTCCTCGGACTCGGGCGCGCGTTCCCCGCGCCCCCGGAGGTGATGCGCCGGGCCGCCGAGCGCTGCGGACTGCCGATGGTGGTGCTCCACCGGCCCTTCCCCTTCGCCGAGTTGACGGAGGAGGTGCAGTCCCGGCTGGTGCGCAGCAAGTTCGCCGCCGTGAGTCTCTCCGAGGCCGTACGGACCGCCCTCACCGGACTCATCACCACCGGCGCCCCGCTCCAGCGCATGCTCGACGAGATCGCCGTGCACGCCGCCTGCCCCGTCGTCGTCACCAATCTCGCCCACCGGGTCCTCGCCACCGCCGGCGAACGCTCCGCCGTCGACGACGTCCTGCGCGACTGGGACCGCATCGCCCGGCAGGCGGGCGGCAGCGAGGGCGACGGCTGGATCCGCGCCGAACTGGGCGGACGGGGGGAGCGATGGGGCCGCATCGTGCTGTGCGGCCACCGGGGGGACGCGGGAACCGGGCGGCTGCTCGCCGACCGCGCCGCCGAGGCCCTGGTCCTGCACCGCATGCTCGGCGGCTCCGCCCACACCTGGGAGGAGGAGTCCGCGCAAGGCCTGCTGACCGACCTGGTGAGCGGTGTCGTACCGGCCCGCCAGCTCCTGCCGCGAGCGCGGGCCGCCGGACTGCCCGTCAACCGCCGCACCTTCGTACCCCTGGTGGTACGCAACGGCGACCCGGCCCAACTCGACCGCGTACTGCGGCTGCTGGGGCTGCCGGGGCTCGTCGCCGAACTGTCGGACGGAGCCACCGCCCTGCTGCTCAGCCTCGCCCGCGACCAGGACGCGGACGCCCTGGCCGCGCACTTCGCCCTGCGGCTGCGGCACGAGACCGGCGTCCCCACCACCGTTGCCGCGGCGGGACCCCGTACCGCCTGGGACGACGTCCCCGCCGGACTGCGCGAAGCCCTGCACGTCGCCGAGGCCGCCGCCGACACACCCGCCGACCAGGACCAGCCGGCGCTGGTGCGCCTGCGCGACGTCCACCTGCGCGGCCTCGTCCGGCTGCTCCGGGACGACCCGAACGTCCAGTCCTTCGCGGAACGGGAACTCGACGGGCTGCTCTGCGGGGCGCAGGCGGATCCGCACCTGCTGCCCGTCCTGCGGACCTACCTCGCCACCGGCCGCAACAAGTCGCGCACCGCCCAGCTCCACCACGTCAGCCGGCCCGCGCTCTACCGCCGTCTGGAGGCCATACAGGTGCGCCTCGGCGTCGATCTCGACGACTTCGAGCAAGCCGCCTCCGTCCACATCGCCCTGCTCGCGCACGACGCACAACAACGGTGAAGCTCCATGCAGAACAACGGTGAGGCCCCCGGCGCACCAACGGGAATTCCGATGCGCGGCAACGGTGACCACCCGGTGCGCAACAACGCGCAGGACCCGATGGGCAACCACGGTGAAACACACGACGACTCGGCTGAAACGCGGGACAACGCGGAGGTGACACCGTGGAACGGCACAGCGCTTCGGACGTGACACGGTGCAACTCAAAGAGCCGGTCCGGGCTTTCTAGGCTCCTGGGACACCGAGCGACCGGAGGTCCCGATGAGCAGAGTGATCCGCGCCGCCGTCTTCCAGACCGCATGGACCGGCGACAAGGAATCGATGATCCAGGTCCACGAGCAGGCGGCCCGCGACGCGGCCGCGCAGGGCGCCCAAGTCCTGTGCTTCCAGGAGCTGTTCTACGGACCCTACTTCTGCCAGGTCCAGGACAAGGAGTTCTACGCGTACGCCGAGCAGATCCCCGAGGGCCCCATCGTCCGGCGCTTCCAGGCGCTGGCCAAGGAACTGGGCCTCGTCCTCGTCCTGCCGATGTACGAGGAGGAACAGCCCGGCGTCCTCTACAACACCGCGGCCGTGATCGACGCCGACGGCTCCTACCTGGGCAAGTACCGCAAGACCCACATCCCCCAAGTCCCCGGATTCTGGGAGAAGTTCTACTTCAGGCCCGGAAACTCCGGCTGGCCCGTCTTCGACACCGCCGTCGGCCGCATCGGTGTCTACATCTGCTACGACCGGCACTTCCCGGAAGGCTGGCGGGCCCTCGGCCTCGGGGGTGCCGAGATCGTCTTCAACCCCTCGGCCACCTCACGCGGACTGTCCGGCTACCTCTGGCAGCTGGAGCAGCCGGCCGCGGCCGTCGCCAACGAGTACTTCGTGGGCGCGATCAACCGCGTGGGCGTCGAGGAGTACGGCGACAACGACTTCTACGGGACCTCGTACTTCGTGGACCCCGAAGCCCAGTTCGTCGGCGAGGTGGCGAGCGACAAGGAGACGGAACTCGTCGTCCGCGACCTGGACATGGCCAAACTCCGCGAGGTCCGCGACCGGTGGCAGTTCTACCGCGACCGCGCCCCGGGGACCTACGGGCCTCTGACGGCGCCGTAGGGGCACCCCGTGCAGCGGGCCCGGACCGGCTCCGGGCGCCGGACGGCGGTGCCCGGAGCCGGCCGGACCCGCGCCACGGCGGTCGGCACGGCCCCTCCCGCGAACCGCCCCACGAGCTTCCTCGCCAGGAAACAGCGTTGACCCCAGCCCCTGACAACCTCGGAGTCCCCTCAGTGCACGCACGACCGGAAGGAGAGGGAGCATGAGCCGTACCGTCATCCGTGGTGGTCTCGTCATCACCGCGTCCGACGAGATCCACGCCGACGTCCTGATCGAGGACGGCCGGATCGCCGCCCTCGCCGCGACGGGCACCCCCGCGGCCGAGTCGTGGACGGCCGAGCGGACCATCGACGCCACCGGCAAGTACGTCATTCCGGGCGGCGTCGACGCCCACACCCACATGGAACTGCCCTTCGGCGGCACCTTCGCCTCCGACACCTTCGAGACGGGCACCCGGGCCGCCGCCTGGGGCGGCACCACCACCATCATCGACTTCGCCGTCCAGAGCGTCGGCCACTCCCTGCGCGAAGGCCTCGACGCCTGGAACGCCAAGGCCGACGGCAAGTGCGCCATCGACTACGCCTTCCACATGATCGTCTCCGACGTCAACCAGGAGACGCTCAAGGAGATGGACCTGCTGGTCGAGGAGGGCGTCACCTCCTTCAAGCAGTTCATGGCCTACCCGGGCGTCTTCTACAGCGACGACGGCCAGATCCTGCGCGCCATGCAGCGCTCCGCCGAGAACGGCGGCCTCATCATGATGCACGCCGAGAACGGCATCGCGATCGACGTGCTCGTCGAACAGGCACTGGCCCGCGGCGAGACCGACCCGCGCTACCACGGAGAGGTGCGCAAGGCGCTCCTGGAGGCCGAGGCCACCCACCGCGCCATCAAGCTCGCCCAGGTCGCGGGCGCCCCGCTCTACGTCGTGCACGTCTCGGCGACGGAGGCGGTCGCCGAACTGGCCCGGGCGCGTGACGAGGGCCTGAACGTCTTCGGCGAGACCTGCCCCCAGTACCTCTTCCTGTCGACCGACAACCTCGCGGAACCGGAGTTCGAGGGCGCGAAGTACGTGTGCAGTACGCCTCTTCGGCCCAAGGAGCACCAGGCGGCCCTGTGGCGCGGCCTGCGCACCAACGACCTCCAGGTCGTCTCGACGGACCACTGCCCGTTCTGCTTCGTCGGCCAGAAGGAGCTCGGCCGCGGCGACTTCTCGAAGATCCCCAACGGCCTTCCCGGCGTCGAGAACCGGATGGACCTGCTCCACCAGGCCGTCGTCGACGGACACATCTCCCGCCGCCGCTGGATCGAGATCGCCTGTGCCACCCCGGCCCGGATGTTCGGCCTGTACCCGAAGAAGGGCACCATCGCGCCGGGCGCCGACGCCGACGTCGTCATCTACGACCCGCACGCCGAGCAGATCATGTCGGTCGAGACCCACCACATGAACGTCGACTACTCGGCGTACGAGGGCAAGCGGGTCACCGGACGGGTCGAGACCGTGCTCTCACGCGGTGAACCGGTCATCACCGAGCGGGAGTTCACCGGGCGCGCGGGCCACGGCGTCTACACCCCCCGTTCCACCTGTCAGTACCTTCTCTGAGCGACCAGGAGTGGCGCCATGGACTTCGGACTCGTCCTGCAGACAGACCCCCCGGCCTCCCGCGTCATCGAGCTGATGAAGCGGGCCGAGGCCAACGGCTTCACGTACGGCTGGACCTTCGACTCGGCCGTGCTGTGGCAGGAACCCTTCGTGATCTACAGCCAGATTCTCGCCAACACCGAGAAGCTGACGGTCGGCCCGATGGTCACCAACCCGGGCACCCGCACCTGGGAGGTCACCGCCTCCACCTTCGCGACTCTCAACGACATGTACGGCAACCGCACGGTGTGCGGGATCGGGCGCGGCGACTCGGCGATGCGCGTCGCCGGACGCAAGCCCAACACGCTCGCCCGCATAAGCGGTGCGATGAAGGTCATCCGCGCCCTCGGCCGGGGCGACGAGGCCGACCTGGGCGGCACGGTCATCAGGTTCCCGTGGGTCAAGCCGGGTGCCGAACTGCCGGTCTGGATGGCCGCGTACGGTCCGAAGGCCCTCAAGATGACCGGCGAGGAGGCCGACGGCTTCATCCTCCAGCTCGCCGACCTCTACCTCACCGAATACATGGTCAAGGCCGTCAAGGACGCGGCGGCCGAGGCCGGGCGCGACCCCTCCGAGGTGAAGATCTGCGTGGCCGCGCCCGCGTACATCACCGAGGACGACTCGCCCGAGGCACTCGCCCACGCGCGCGAGCAGTGCCGCTGGTTCGGCGGCATGGTCGGCAACCACGTCGCCGACCTGGTCTCCAAGTACGGCGAGCACTCGGCCGCCGTACCCGACGAACTCACCGACTACATCAAGGCCCGTGAGGGCTACGACTACTCGCACCACGGACGCGCCGACAACCCCGACACCGCGTTCGTCCCCGACGAGATCGTCGACCGGTTCTGTCTGATCGGCACGGCCGAGCGGCACATCGAGAAGCTGAACGCGCTGCGCGCGCTGGGCGTCGACCAGTTCGCGGTCTACGACATGCACGACGCGCAGGAGGCCACCATCGACGCGTACGGGACGCAGGTCATCCCGGGTGTCAACGGACAGTAGCTGAAGGTCCCCCAGTTCTCCCCTTCCCGCCGTCCCGGGAAGGGGACCAGGGCGCTCCCCGCGCACCCCCCAGGATGTCCCCGCACGGCCTCTCCCGTCACTCCTCATTGATTGGCCTGCTCATGACAGAAACCGTCTCCCCGGACAGCCCACCGGCCAGACAAGTCACCCTCCCCGACGGCCGGGTGGAGATCGCGCCCGACGCGCCCGCGCCGACCGGTCCCTACGCCAACGAGGACCTGCTCCCGGTTCCGGTCGAGAAGCGCACCTGGACCACGTACAACTTCTCGGCTCTCTGGGTCGGCATGGCCCACAACACCGCTTCCTGGACGCTGGCTTCGGGTCTGATAGCCGTCGGCATGGACTGGAAGCAGGCCGTCCTCACCATCGCGCTCGCCAACCTGATCGTGCTGGTCCCGATGCTGCTCACCGGGCACGCGGGGCCGAAGTACGGCATCCCCTTCCCGGTCTTCGCCCGCGCCTCCTTCGGGGTGCGCGGGGCCAACCTCCCCGCTGTCGTCAGGGCGTTGGTGGCGTGCGGCTGGTTCGGCATCCAGACGTGGATCGGCGGCGAGGCGATCTACTTCCTCGCGGGCAAGCTCTTCGGTGACGGCTGGAAGAACGCCTCGCAGGTCGGCGGCCACGCCTGGACCATGTGGCTGTCGTTCGCGATCTTCTGGGCGCTCCAAGTCGCCATCATCTACCGGGGCATGGAGACCATCCGCCGGTTCGAGAACTGGGCGGCACCCTTCGTGCTCGTCGGTGCCGGCGTGATGCTGTGGTGGATGAGCAGCAAGGCCGGCGGCTTCGGGCCGCTGCTCGACCAGCCGTCGAAGCTCGGCTGGGGCGCGGACTTCTGGAAGCTGTTCTGGCCCTCGCTGATGGGCATGATCGGCTTCTGGTCCACCCTGTCGCTGAACATCCCGGACTTCACCCGGTACGGCAAGAGCCAGAAGGCGCAGACCTGGGGTCAGGCGCTCGGTCTGCCCACCACGATGACGCTCTTCGCGTTCCTGTCCGTCATGGTCACCTCGGGCTCGCAGGCGGTGTACGGCGAGGCGATCTGGGACCCGGTCCAGCTGGCCGCCAAGGCGGACAACGTCTTCGGCATCCTCTTCGCGCTGGTCACCGTGCTGATCGCGACGCTGTCCGTGAACATCGCGGCCAACCTGGTCTCCCCGGCCTTCGACTTCTCCAACATCGCGCCCCGGAAGATCAATTTCCGTACCGGCGCGCTCGCCACCTGTGTCCTCGGCGTGCTGATCTTCCCGTGGAAGCTGTACTCCGACCCGCAGGGCTACATCTTCACCTGGCTCGGCCTGGTCGGCGGTCTGCTCGGAACGGTCGCCGGCATCCTCATCGCCGACTACTGGATCCTGCGCCGCACCAAGCTCGACCTCGCCGACCTGTATCGCACGGGCGGCCGCTACTGGTACGACGGCGGCTGGAACTGGCGGGCCGTGGTCGCCTTCGTCACCGGCGGCGTCCTGGCCGTCGGCGGCGCGGACTTCCATCCGCTGATCGACGGCCGGCCCGTCCCCGCCCTGGAGTCGCTCGCCGACTACGGGTGGGCGGTCGGGCTCGGCACGTCGATGCTGCTCTACGTGGTGCTGATGCTGCTGCGCGGGAAGGGCAGGACCGCGGTCTGACGGCGGTTGTTCCGGGGGACGGTCAGCTCTTCTGGCCGTCCTCCAGCGCCGCCGTCGCCTCCTTGGCCGCCTTGATGGCGCCCTTGTTGATCTCGTCGGTGCCGGGCGCCTTCTTCGTCTCGAAGTCGCTGCCGTTGTAGGTGATGACCACCAGGGCGTTGGACGCCTGGACGATCACCACACCTTCGCGGGTCTGCTGCTTGTCCTCGGTGCTGAGATTGACGACGGAGTAGCCGGAGTCGCCGAGACCGGGCACCGCCCCGCCGCCGCTCTTGTCCGCCACGCGCTCCTTGTAGGCCTTCTCCGCCGCGGCGTCCGACGCCTTTATCTCGTACGAGACGTCGAGCCAGCGGTAGTCGAAGCCCTTCAGCGCGTTCCACGAGCAGGTACGGCGCACCGACTTGTCGGTCGACGCTATCTCCTGGCCGGCCGTCTTGGCGCCGGGGACCAAAGACTTGATCGTCGCGTCAGGTACGCCGTCGCAGGGGGCGGGCGACGCGCTGTACGTCTTGGTGGCCTTCGAGGTCGACGGGGCCGACGCCGAGTCGGTTGTCTTCTTTTGCGTCGATTTGTCCTCGGCGGTGGGGGTCGCTGCGGACGGGCCGGTCGCCAGGGCCCAGCCCGCGGAGGCGAGCAGAGCGACCGGCAACAGGCGCGCGGCGAGCGCGAGCGGCAGAGGAAGAGAACCCAAAGCGCACTTCTCGTGGGGGATGGTGCGGAGATGGTCCGCACTGCGGACGGGACGCCAGTGTCACACGTGACGCTGTGGTGCGGAAGGGCCAACCGGCTCCGTGCCCGTGTGATGACAGTGACTCACCTTGGCGTCGATTGGCCGATGCTGCGCCAAGATGTCTGTTTTGTTCGTCCCGTTGATCACCGCCTTCTCGGTCGCCGGCCGCATCGTGATCACGGCCGCCACTTCGCGGTACGGACCGGGAGGCTCCGCTCGATGCGGTCGACGGCCGCGAAGGCCCCGTAGGCCACGAGATGCACGAGACAGTGATCGGAATGGTCGGGTTTGCGCCAGGCCGCCACGTCCTCGTCGGTGATCCGGTACGGGGCGAGGGCGGCCAGCAGTGCCAGCCGCGCACCGGGGCGCGAACGGTCCGGGAGGCACTCCCACGCGAGCGACGGATGCGCGCCGTCCCATCCCTGGAGCGTTTCCCGTACGAGGGCACGGTCCGCCTCGTCGAGCAGGCCTTCGCCCGTGGTGGCGGCGTCGCGCAGGGCGGCGTAGGCCGGGCCGACGGTGGTGCCCCGCGCCCAGTCGGGCCCGGGCCCCGGAGCGTCGAGCAGCGTGAGACCCGCACCCGGGGCGGGCCGGCGGCGCACCGTCCTGGCCAGTGATCGCCCGCCCAGGCTCCGTACCGCACGGAACCTCTGCGCATTGCCCGGAAGGAGGCTCTCGGTCAGCAGCGCCGACGCGATCCGGTTGATGAAGTGGAAGGTGAGCGCGGTGCCGATGTACGCGGGGGCGTGCGCGGCGGGGAACGGGTACGGCGTCAGCTCCGGCGCCCCCGGGTTCCGGCTCGCCCGGCCCCAGGCCAGCACGCGCGCGTGCCCCTCGTCGGACGGTGTCTCTCCGCGCGCGATCGCCTCGGCGAGGGAATGGTCCCCGGTCGCGTGCAGCAGCATCGTGTGCGCGTCCACGCAGAAGGGGCACCGGTTGGCCAGCGACACCCCGAGCGCGGCGAGTTCCTTCCCGGTCCGGTCGCCCTCTCCGGCGATCAACGACTCCCGCATCAACGCCCAGGTGGCGGTGAGGAGTTCGGGCGCGGAGGACAGGACGACGAAGGTGGCCGGGCGTTCCATGCCGAAGTCCGAGGCGAGCTGGGCGTAGACCTCGGCGGTCGCGCCGGTGGCGGACTTCCGGGGCGGCGGAGCGGTGTACCGGAAGGGGGTGGGGAGGGACATGGCCATGGGGTGCCTCCTGAGAGTTCACGGGTGGCGGCCGGGCGGTCGGCAACCAGTGGCAACCATGGCCCGGACGGGGCATCGCGAGCGTCGTACGGCGGAAGACGATCCGGGCTACCTCCGCCGGTCCCGTGCCCTGCCCCGACTACTCCACCGGGAGTAGCCGGGCATCCGTCCACAGGGCTGACGCGGCGCCAGGCACAGCCGCATAGAGTGCCGGACATGCAGCTCGACCAGGCCGTCCGCAGGCGCCTGACCGACGCGGCCCTCGCGGTCGTGGTCGGCGCCCTCGTGCTGACCGCGGCCGTGTTCGACGACGGCACGACCGCCCTCGACTACGCCCTGATCGCCGTCGGTTCGCTGACGCTCGCGGCCTATCGCGGCGCTCCGCGCGCCGTACTGGCGATCACCACCGCCGCCACGACCGGGTACGTCGTGCACGCCCACCCCGGCACCCTGTCCGCCCTTCCCGTCCTGAGCGCCGTGCACACGTCCGCCCGAGCAGGCCACCGGGGCGTCGCGGCGCTCGCGAGCGCCGTGTTCCTGGCCGGATTCGTGACGACGGGACCGCAGACGCGGGAGATCGTGGAGCGGACGCTGCTGCTCGCCGGCTGGTTCCTGTGCGCCCTGGTCACGGGCCTCGCCGACCGCAACTGGCAGGCCTATCTGCGCCAGACGGAACAGCGCGCCCTGGAGGCCGAACGGACCCGCGAGGAGGCGGCGTTGCGCCGGGCGGGCGAGGAACGCCTGCGTATCGCACGAGAGTTGCACGACTCGCTCACGCACAGCATCTCCATCGTCAAGCTCCAGGCGGGAGTCGCCGTCCATCTGGCGCGCAAACGCGGCGAGGAGGTGCCGCCCGCGCTGCTCGCCATCCAGGAGGCGGGCGGCGAGGCGATGCGTGAACTGCGCGCCACACTTGAGGTGTTGCGCACCGACGAGCCGACCGGCACACCCGCGCTGCTGGTGGAACGGGCCCGTGCCGCCGGGCTCGCCGTCGATCTGCGGGTGAGCGGCGAGGAGCGCCCGCTCACTGCGACCGTGGACCGGGCCGCCTACCGCATCGTCCAGGAAGCCCTGACGAACGCCGCCCGGCACGCGGGCCCGGCCAGCGTCACGGTCGAACTCGGCTATGCGGCCGACGGGTTGACGATCGGCGTGCACGACGACGGCATCGCCCAGGAGTCCAGGCCGCCCACTCCGGGCATCGGCCTCACCGGCATGCGCGAACGCGTCACCGCCCTCGGCGGCACCCTGCACGCCGCCCCGCGCGCGGAGGGCGGCTTCTCGGTACGGGCCGAACTGCCCCTGGGCATACCGGAGGAGGCGCGATGAGCGACCTGGACGGGCCGACCGGGGCGGGCCGCCCGATCAGGGTCGCCCTCGTCGACGACCAAGCCCTCATGCGCGCCGGATTCCGCGCGCTGATGGAGGCGGAGGAGGGCATCGAGGTGGTGGGCGAGGCGGCCGACGGGGCCCAGGGGCTGGCCCTGGTCCGCGCCGCGGTGCCGGATGTCGCCCTGGTCGACGTGCAGATGCCCGTGATGACGGGCATCGAGGCCACCCGCCGTATCGCCGCCGACCCGGAGCTGTCCGGGGTACGCGTGGTCATCCTCACCAACTACGGCCTGGACGAGTACGTCTTCGAGGCGCTGCGGGCCGGGGCCAGCGGCTTTCTGCTCAAGGACACCGAGCCCGCCGATCTGCTCCAGGCCATCGAGGTCGTCGCGCACGGGGAGGCGTTGCTGTCGCCTTCGGTGACGCGCACCCTGATCGGGGAGTTCGTGGCCCGACCCCCCGACCGGGCCACCGCGCCGGGCCTGGAGGGCCTCACACGCCGCGAACGCGAGGTCACCGCGCTCGCCGCGCGTGGCCTGACCAACGAGGAGATCGCCGCGCACATGGTCATCAGCCCCCTGACGGCCAAGACCCACATCAGCCGTGCGATGACGAAGCTGGCCGCCCGCGACCGGGCCCAACTGGTCGTCTTCGCCTACGAGTCGGGCCTGGTGACGGCACGAGGGCAGGCGGAGTGAGTCCGTCCGCCGGACGCCCGTGCCATGATCTGCCGGTGATCGCGACACGCCCGAAGAAGCCCGGCGCGGAGGCAGATGCCGCGCGTCCGCCGCGCGGCGGTGACGCCGCCGTTCGTCCGCGAGGGTCCGGCTCCCGCTCGGCCGGCAGTTCGCGCGCGAAGGCCAGGTGGGTTCGCCCGGTCGTCCTCGCCTGCCTGATGGTGACGGTCACGAGCGGGTGCGGACTGGGCGCCGAACTCGACCGTGAGCGCGACCCCGAGCGTACGGCCGCTCCGGTGCCGAGCGCGGTCGGGACCGACGCGTCAGACCCTCTCCGCATCGAGCCGCCGGAACTCCCGTCGTCCGTGCCGGTGCCCTCCCCGTCGGGCAGTGTGCCGGGCCTGCAGGGCAGCGGCTGCCCACGGTCCGGGCTGCGCCTCGCCACCGGCCCCGTCAACGCGGCCATGGGGCTGCGCGCCACGACACTCGTCCTCACCAACTGCGGCAAGCGGCCGTACGCGGTGGACGGCTACCCGGATGTCGTCGGCGTCCTCGGCCCGGAGGGCGCTCCGATCACAGGCGTCCACGACGTCGTCGGGACGGACAAGGTGCCCATGGCGCCCGAGGATCCCGGCCCCTCGCCCTTCACACTCCGGCCGGGCGACAGCGCCCGGGCGGGCCTCTACTGGCGGATGGCCGCCGAGGACGGCACGTACCTGCGCGTGGCGCCGCACAAGGGGCAGGGCGTTGTCACCCTGCCGCTGGCGGACCCGTTCGACATCGGTCCGGAGAACACGCTGGGCACGACGGCGTGGACGCGCGTGACCTGATCGCGCCCGTACCGCCCGCCCCCTGGGGGCCGTCGGCGGGCAAATGTCATAGTCGGACCGAGGCCGATCGCTCCGTACCGTGAGGTGGCAGGCATGTTCACGACCCGACCCACCCTCCAGGGCACCTTCGGCATGGTGTCCTCCACGCACTGGCTCGCCTCGCAGTCCGCGATGGCCGTGCTGGAGGACGGCGGCAACGCCTACGATGCCGCGGTCGCGGCCGGCTTCGTCCTGCACGTCGTCGAACCCCACCTCAATGGACCCGCGGGCGAGGTCCCGATCATCCTCGCCCCCGCGGACGGTGCCGTGCGGGTGCTGTGCGGACAGGGCGTCGCGCCCGCCGGAGCGACGATCGCCCGCTACAGGGGACTCGGACTGGACCTCGTACCCGGTACGGGCCCGCTCGCCGCCGCCGTGCCGGGAGCGTTCGACGCCTGGATGATGCTGCTGCGCGACCACGGCACCAGGCCGCTCGCCGACGTCCTGAAGTACGCCATCGGGTACGCGGAGGACGGCCACGCGCCCGTGGAACGCGTCGGCGAGACGGTGGAGGCCGTACGCGAGCTGTTCGAGACGGAGTGGACCTCGTCGGCCGAGGTGTATCTGCCGGGCGGCAGGTCGCCGCGCCCCGGCGAGCTGTTCCGTAATCCGGCTCTCGCCGCGACCTGGCGACGACTGCTCGCCGAGGTCGCCGGCGCGGGGGACCGGGTGGCCGAGATCGACGCGGCACGCGAGGTGTGGCGCTCCGGCTTCATTGCCGAGGCGTTGGTCCGGCAGGCCCGGCGGCCCACCATGGACACCAGCGGCGAACGCCACAGCGGCACCTTGACGGCCGCCGACCTGGCCGGCTGGTCCGCGGCCTACGAGGCCCCGGCCACGTACGACTGGCGGGGCTGGACCCTGTGCAAGGCGGGCCCCTGGAGCCAGGGCCCTGTCCTCCTTCAGCAACTGGCGCTGCTCCCGCCCGAACTGCCCCGCTACGGTTCCGCCGACTACGTCCACCTGCTCGTCGAGGGCTGCAAGCTCGCCATGGCCGACCGGGAGGCCTGGTACGGGGACGCGGCCCGGGTGCCGCTCGACGAACTGCTGTCGGAGCCCTACAACGCCGCCCGGCGGACGCTCGTCGGGGACAAGGCGTCGTACGAGCTGCGCCCCGGCAGCCCGGGCGGCCGCGATCCGCGGATCAGCGGGCACGCGCGCGTGGTGGCCGCCCGGGAGTCAGGCTTCGACGCGCTGGCCGTACCGGGCGCCGGTGAACCCACCGTGGCACGGGCCGCCGCGGAACCCGAGGTGGCTCCGGACGGCGGCACCCGGGGCGACACCTGCCACCTCGACGTCGTCGACCGCTGGGGCAACATGGTCGCCGCCACCCCGAGCGGCGGCTGGCTCCAGTCCAACCCGGTCGTCCCCGAACTGGGCTTCCCGCTCGGCACCCGGCTCCAGATGGCCTGGCTGGAGGAGGGGCTGCCCAACTCCCTGACCCCCGGCCGCCGACCGCGCACCACGCTGACGCCGTCCCTCGCACTGCGCGACGGCGTGCCCGTCATGGCGTTCGGCACACCCGGCGGCGACCAGCAGGACCAGTGGCAGACGCACTTCTTCCTGTCCGTGGCGCTGCGCCCGCAGGTGCGCGGCGGGCTCGACCTCCAGGGCGCGATCGACGCCCCCAACTGGCACAACGACGGCTTCCCCAGCTCCTTCCACCCGCGCGGCATGCGGCCCGGCAGCCTCACCGTCGAGTCCCGCACGGACGAGGCGGTCGTCGAGGAACTGCGCCGCCGGGGCCACGACGTCACGGTCGCCGAGGCCTGGTCCGAGGGGCGGCTGTGCGCGGTCGCCCGGAATCCCGGGACGGGAGTCCTGTCGGCGGCGGCGAACGCGCGCGGGATGCAGGGGTACGCGGTCGGACGGTGACGTACGGCCCGGCATCGTGAGGCGGCGCAGGGCGGCCCGCCCGATGCCGCCGCCCGGCGCCCGGGCCCGGGGGAGGGCCAGTGATCACGGGCCTGCGGCAGTGATCGTCCGCCCCGGGAATTCATGGTGATTCCACCCGCAGTACCCCGGAGGGGTGGGGATTGTCAGTGACGCGTGCTGTCATGGAGCCATGATCGAAACCATCGACGAGTTTCTCGCGCACCGCGCGTCCGACGTGGAAGACGCCATCCGCAAGGCCGCCGCCGCCGAGATCATGCCCCGCTTCCGGCAGCTCTCCGCGCACGAGATCGACCAGAAGTCCGGCCCGCACGACCTCGTGACGGACGCCGACCGGCTGGCTGAGGAATACCTCACCGGGGCCCTCACCGAGCTGCTGCCCGGCTCGGTCGTGGTCGGCGAGGAGGCGGTGCACGCCGACCCGGCGACCTACGAGGCGATCCGCGGCACCGGGCCGGTCTGGATCGTCGACCCCGTCGACGGCACCCGGCAGTTCGTGCACGGCGACTCCGGGTTCTGCACACTGGTCGCGCTCGCGCTGGACGGGGTGGTGCACGCCTCGTGGACGTACGCGCCCGCGCGCGACGAGTTCGCCACCGCGATCCGGGGCCGGGGCGCCGTGCTCGACGGAGTGCCGCTGCGCTCCGGATCGCCCGAGTCCGGCCGCGACCTCGACATCGCGACCTCCCACCCGGACTACACCACGGACGAGCAGAAGCGCGCCCTCCTCGGCCTGCGCGTCGAGGGCGTCGTCCCGCGCCCCTGCGGTTCGGCCGGCCTGGAATATCTGGCCATCGCCCGCGGTGAGTTGGACGCGGTCGCCTTCTCGTGGGAGGCGGCATGGGATCACGCGGCGGGACTGCTGCTGGTCGAGGAGGCGGGCGGCGCCCATCTGACGCTGCGGGGCGAGCCGTTCCGCATCACGGGGGGCAACGCGCTGCCGTTCACGGCCGCCCGCGACGAGGCCACGGCCCGCCGGGTGGTGGCCCTGCTGGCGGCACGGTCCGAACAGGTGCCGGCCGGGGCCTGAGCGGGAGCACCGCGGTCCGCGCGCGGGTTCCGGTTCCCGTCCGGCGGCCGGCGCGCGGTGCCGCGGGTACGCCTTCCAACGCCCCGGGCCGTCAAGGCTGTCAGTCCTCCGGCATATCCTGATCCTCAGTGGCCGTCGGCTGACAAAGGAGTCCGAAGGTGCCGTCGATGCTCGATGCCGTCGTGGTGGGTGCGGGGCCGAACGGACTGACGGCTGCCGTGGAGCTGGCCCGCAGGGGCTTCTCCGTGGCCGTGTTCGAGGCGCGCGACACGGTGGGCGGGGGAGCGCGTACCGAAGAGCTGACCCTGCCCGGATTCCGGCACGACCCGTGTTCGGCGGCGCATCCGCTGGGAATCAACTCACCCGCGTTCCGGGCGATGCCCCTGGAGCGGTACGGCCTGGAGTGGCTGCACGCCGAGCTCCCCATGGCACACCCGTTCCTCGACGGCTCGGCGGCGGTGCTCTCGCGGTCGGTCGCCGAGACGGCCGCCTCGTTCGGGCCACGCGACGCGGGCGCGTACCGCAGGCTCGTCGCACCCTTCCTGACCAAGTGGGACACCCTCGCCCACGACTTCATGTCGCTGCCGCTGACCGCCCTGCCCCGGGACCCCGTCACCCTCGCCCGCTTCGGCCTGGCCGGACTGCCGCCGTCGACCTGGCTGATGCGCCGCTTCCGCGACGAGCGGGCCAAAGCCCTGTTCGCCGGTCTCGTGGCCCACGTCATCGCTCCGCTGGAGGGCATCGCCACGAGCGCCGTCGGCCTCGTCTTCGCGCTGGCCGCGCACGCCCGTGGCTGGCCGGTCGCACGCGGCGGCTCCCAGACCGTCTCGGACGCGCTCACCGCGTATCTCAAGGACCTCGGCGGCACCGTCCACACCGACTACGAGGTCAAGCGCCTGGACGATCTGCCGCCCGCGCGCGCGTACGTCTTCGACACCTCGCCCACGGCGCTGGCCCGCATCGCGGGATTCGGCCGCTACTACGAGGGCTACCGGTACGGGGCGGGCGTCTTCAAGATCGACTACGCGCTGGACGGGCCCGTGCCCTGGACCGCCGAGGAGGCCCGCGTCGCCGGGACGGTGCAGGTCGGGGCGAGCAGAGCGGAGATCGGCACCGCGCTGCGGGCGGCCTCGCGCGAGGGCCGGGCACCCGACGCGCCCTTCCTGATCACCGTGCAGCCGAGCGTCATGGACCCGTCCCGGGCCCCCGAGGGCAAACAGGTCTTCTGGGCGTACGGCCATGTCCCGAGCGGCTGGACCGGAGACCTCACCGACGCGATCGAGCGGCAGCTGGAGCGGTTCGCGCCGGGCTTCCGCGACCGCGTACTGGCCCGCGCGACCGCAGGCCCGCCCGAACTCGCGGCCCGCAACGCCAACTACGTCGGCGGCGACATCGCCTGCGGCGCCGCCTCCGGACTCCAGCTCATGCTCCGCCCCAAGGTGTCCCTGTTCCCGTACAGCACTCCGCACCCCTCCGTCTTCCTCTGCTCCTCGGCCACCCCGCCCGGACCCGGAGTGCACGGAATGTCGGGACACAACGCCGCGAAGGCCGTCTGGAGGAGGCTGAGACAGTCATGACCACGATCACGCTGGTCCAGGGCGACATCACCCGGCAGAGCACCGACGCCATCGTCAACGCCGCGAACTCCTCGCTGCTCGGCGGCGGCGGCGTCGACGGGGCCATCCACCGCCGCGGCGGTCCCGCCATCCTCGCCGAATGCCGCAAGCTGCGCGCTGGCCACTACGGCAAGGGACTGCCCACCGGCCGGGCGATCGCCACCACCGCGGGCGAACTCGACGCCCGCTGGGTCATCCACACCGTGGGTCCTCGCTACGCCCAGGAAGAGGACCGGTCCGAGCTGCTGGCGTCCTGCTACCGGGAGTCGCTGCGGGTCGCCGACGAGCTCGGCGCCCGTACCGTCGCCTTCCCCGCCGTCTCCGCGGGCATCTACGGCTGGCCGATGGACGACGCGGCCCGTATCGCGGTGGAGACCGTCCGGGCCGCGAAGACCGATGTCGAGGAGGTCCGGTTCGTCCTCTTCGACGAGCGGGCGTACGACGCGTTCGCCGGGCAGCTGCGCTGACCCGTCCGGGGGTGGTCGGTTCGCGTCCGGGGGGCCGTCGGGGTCCACAGGGGCAGTGCGCCGTGCGGTCCTGTGACAGAGGCCGTGCGGTCCGGTCACAGGGATAGGTCGACCACCAGGGGCCGGTGATCCGAGATCGCGGTCCTCGGGGTGTGCGCCGCACTGGCCGTGGGCGCCTCGATTCCGGTCGCCAGGACATGGTCGAACTGAACCAGGGGACGGTGCGCCGGATAGGTGGGCGTGCGGGCCAGATCCCGCCACCCGCGCGGCAGCGGCGGGGTGTTTCCCTGTCGGGACCGGCGGAGCCCGGTGCGGCGCCCCGTCGGTCCGGGCGCGTCGAGGACCGCCCGTGGAAGCACGCCGGTCAGGTTGAAGTCGCCGAGGACCACCTGGGGCCGGGGCAGGTCGGCGATCCAGGCGCGGACGGTGAGCAACTGACGGATGTTCCAGCCGGGCACGAACGACAGATGCAGTGCCACCACGGTGAACGGCCCGCGAGGCCCTTCCAGGACGGCGGCCAGCGCTGCCCGCGGCTGGTCCCTGGCCACGGTGAGTCCGCGGCGCCCGGGCGTCCGCAGCGGCATGGGAAGCGGCGCCGGGGCCAGCCGCCGTGCCCTCCAGAGCTGTACGGGCAGCCGGGACAGCAGAGCGATGCCGTGCGAGGGGACACCGCCGATCGCGTCGGCCTCGCCCGGGCTGTACACCCGTAGCCCCGGCTCGGACGGCTCCGGGATCCAGCCGCCGCCTGCCTTCGCGGTGCCGTGGAACGCCGACGCGTAACGCCAGTGGCGCGCGCCCGACCCCGCGGCGGCGACCGCCGCCTGGTCCACCCCGCCCGACCGTTCCTGCAGCCGGTCCAGCTCCTGAAGTGCCAGTACATCGGCGTCCAGCGACGCGACGGCCCGGACGAGCGGCGCCTCGGGGCCACCCGCGGCCGGGACGGAAACGGGCCTGCCGTCCACCATCGGCCGGCCGTGCAGCACGTTGAAGGTCGCGAACCGCACCCGCCCGGAGTGCGAGAGGCCGGGGTGAGCCGACTCGGGAGAAGTCATGACCGCGACCGTATCCAGCGGAAGCCGCGAGCGGTGGCCTCGTCTCCCTACAGGTCGGGCAGCGTCTCGGCCAGCAGCCGCAGCAGATCGCCCGTGGCGTCGACCGCGCCCACCGCGGGCAGGACACCGAGCGCGAGGACGGCCACACCGATGGACCGGACGACGGGCGGCGGAGCGGTCTGCAGGGCCGCGATCCGACGGGTGACGGCGTGCTCGGAGAAGTGCAGGGCGCATCCCGGGCGGGCGCGCTGGGAGACGAGGGCGGCACGCGCCAGGGCGCGGGCCGTCGTGCGCCGGTCGCCGACCGTGGTCGCGGCCTCCTCGTCGGCCCAGCGCTCCAGCAGGAAAGTGACGGTGGTGCGCACGGGCACGAGCAGGGGGTTCGCCGCCGCGGCCAGGGTCACGGCGGTCGACAACGCCGCGTGCCGGTGGGCGAGATGAGCACGTTCGTGGGCGAGCAGAACGCGCCGCTCGGCGGGCTCCAGCGCACCGAGCATCGAGGCCGTGACCAGGATCCTGCCCGGCTTGCCGGGGATGGTGAAGGCGTGCGGGGTCGGCGAGGCGGCGACGACGAGCTCACTGTCCGGCGGGTGCCCCTCGCAGAGCCTGAGCAGCATGCGGCGGGTCGCGATGTGCGCTCGTACGACATGAAACAGCCGGTGGGCGATCACGGCGAGGGCGGCCACCGCCAGGACGGCGACGCTCTCCGGGACGGGCTCGGGCAGCGACTGGCCCTCCTCACTGGCCTCGGCTATCACCGCCGGCGTCTGGTCGATCAGCGTCGCCGCGAGCAGCAGCAGTGCCCAGGCGGAGGCGGCAGCGGTCAGCACGGCCGCCGCCGTGAGGACGCGGGCCGCCAGAGCGGGTGACACCCGCCGGCCGACCTGCGGCGCGATTGCCGCGAGGAGCAACGCCAGTACGAGTGGAAGGTAGACGTCGATCCTCATGGCCCGTTCCCTCCGAGGAGGTCGCGCAGGGCTTTCTCCTCCTGGCGGCTGAGCCCGGTGACGAACTGCTGAAGGGCCGCGATCGGGTCGGGTCCGCGGTCGAGCGCTTGGTGCATGGCCTCGGCGGTCAGCTCGGCCGCGTTCTTGGCGGGCCGGTAGGCACCGCGCCGGCCGTCAACGTCACGGAGCACCAGACCCTTGTCGTACAAACGCTTGAGGATGGTGTGCACGGTGTTGTAGGCGAGTCCGCCGCCGATCTCGGCCTGGATCTCGGCGGGTGTCATCGCGTCGGCGGTGGCCCACAGGGCGGCGAGAACTTCGCTCTCCAGCTCACCCGCGCTGCGCCGTTCCGCCCTTCCCTGGGGACCTGTGCCAGCCATGCCCGTCACCTTACAGCGCGTAGGGGGGCCGGGAAGGGTGCCGAAGCAGGGCGCACGCCCCCGGCGTGAAGCTCCCCATACCGCCCTGGGGTACTCCCTCGAATGCCCGTCCAGCTCGGCGTCTTGTAGCGGTGCGCGGTAGTTTGTCCACGATTCCCCGGCTCCCGTCTCACCCTACGTCTTGTAGGGTGAGGAAACCCTACAGTTTGTAGGGCTGAAGGGTGGACGATGGCCAGAACACTGAACGTCCCGCTCATCGGCGCCGGGCGCCACGGGCCGCCGACCCGGCCGGCCCGCTCGTCCCGGCACCCCGGTGACCCGCGCCTGCTCGCCTTTGTCGCGGGCGCCTTCGTCCTGGCTCAACTGCTCCTCGTGCACCCCACGATGGGCCTCGGCTGGGACGAGACGGTGTACGTCAGCCAGGTCTCCCCGCATGCCCCTGCGGCGTTCTTCAGCGCGCCGCGTGCCCGCGGCGTCTCCCTGCTCGTGGCGCCGATCACCTCCTGGTCGTCGTCCACCACGCTGCTGCGGGTCTACCTCGCGCTGCTGTCCGGACTCGGCCTGTTCGTGGCCCTGCGCGTCTGGCGCGCACTGTTCCCGGCGCGGGTCCTCGCCCTGGCGGGCGCCCTGTTCGCGACGCTGTGGGTGACCCTCTTCTACGGCCCGCAGGCCATGCCCAACTACTGGGTCGCGATCGGCGCCCTGGTCTGCGTCGGGTGCTTCCTGCGCGCCCAGGCGGACCGCCGCGACCGGGCAGCACTGTGGGGAGTCGGCCTGAGTGCCGCGCTGATGGCGTGGATGCGCCCCCCGGACGCGGTCTGGGTGACCCTGCCGCTCCTCGTCCTCGCCGTGGCCGTCCCCCGGTGGCGGAGGGCCCGGCCGCTGCTCGCCCTCGTCGTGGGCCTGCTGGCCGGGGCGGCCGAGTGGATCGTCGAGGCGTACGTCGGCTACGGCGGCCTGGGGCAACGGCTCGCCGACGGTTCGCGCATCCAGGGCGGCCTCGGCTGGAACATCGCCGTCGGCGACCAACTGCGCAGCCTCGGCGGACGCGTGCTGTGTCGGCCGTGCACCGCCGGGATGCCGAGCCCCGCGGTGACGGCGTGGTGGTTCGTCCTGCCGCTGATCGCCGCCCTCGGCCTGGTGATCGCGGTCAAGGCCCGTCGCCCGGCGGCCACCCTGCTGCTCCTGGCCTGCGCCACGACGGCCGGGGTCCCGTACCTCTTCATGATCGGATACGCCGCCCCGCGCTTCCTGCTGCCCCTCTACGCCCTCGTCGCGATCCCCGTCGCCGACGCCCTCGTCCACCTGGTCACCGTCCCCGGCCGACCGTGGCGGCCGGTGATCGTGACCCTGGTGGCCCTAGGTCTCGCCGGTCATCTGGCCGTGCAGTTCTCGGTCCTCCAGGCCACGGTGCGGCGCACCACCGACGGGCACCGCGGCTGGGCGGTGACGGCGGCGGAGCTGCACCGGCTCGGCGTACGGCCACCCTGCCGGCTGATCGGCCATGAAGCCGTCCCGATCGCCTTCTACGCCGGCTGTTCCTCCGCGGCGATCGGCGGCCACAACGGCAACGCCACCCGGGAGAGCATCACGCGGGCCGCCCGGCACATGCCGGTCGCCGTCGTCACCAGGCCGGGGATCAAGCCGCCCGGGTACGCCCACGACTGGGCACCCCACCGCGCCGGTGACCTGAACGTGTATGTCGCCCCGGGAGCGGGGAGCCGCACACCATGACCGTCCCGCCGGACGCGCCCCCTCCGGCGAGCGGGGGACAGACGGCCCACAGCGGGCGAACGGTCGGCCGCGGACAGCCACCCGACAGCGAACCGGTGGGCGCCCCGGCGCGCGGATCGGCCCCGGGTGGGCCGGGATCAGCCGCGGGTGGGCCGGGAGCGGCTGCGGGCGGGCCGCCCGGCCACGCACCGGCGACTGCCGTCAGCGGTGGCTTAGGCCTCGGGTCGGCGACCGGTGCTGGGATGCCGGTGACCGAGCCGGTGTCCGGCCGTGGGTTCCCGGCGCCCGAGCCGGTCTCCGGTGGTGGGGTGGCGGCGTTCGAAGCGGTGTCCGGGGATGGTGGGGTGTCGTCTCGCGTGGTGGCCGTCGGGCGGCGGCTGTCCGTGGGGGACGGGCGGGTGTCGTGGCATGCCGGGGTGTCGCTGCTCGTGCTGGTGTGCGCCGGGTTTCTCGCCCGCCGGCACTGGCCGGTGATCGAGGTGGGAGCGAGCCGGCTCGCCCACGCCGACCGTGGCTGGCTGTTGGTCGCTACCGCCGCCACCCTGGCGACCTGGGCCTGCTCGGCGCTCGCCCAACAGGGCGCGGTGGCGAAGCCGCTGCCCGCCGGGCGACTGGTGGCGGTGCAGTTCGCGGCCGCCGCCGCCAACCACGTGCTGCCCTCGGGCCTCGGCGCGGGCGCCGTCAACCTGCGCTTCCTGACCCGGTGCGGACTGCCCGTCGCCCGCTCCGCGACCGCGCTCGCGGTCAAGGCCTGCGCCGGGACCGCGGTGCGCGGTTGCCTGATCGGCGGGCTCGCCCTCACCTGCCCCGGCGCGCTCCGCCTCCCGCCGCTGCCGGCGACGGCCGGGACACTCACGGCCTGGACCGTGACCGCCTCGGCGACGGCCGTCGTCGTGACCGCCGTCGCCGCGGTTCTCCTGGCGGGACCGCTGCGGCGCGCGCTGCGTTCCGTACTGCTGGACGTCCGCGCCGTACACGAACTTCCCGCGCGGGCAGCCGCGTTGTGGGGCGGCTCGCTGGCCTTCGCCGCGCTGCACGCCGCCGTGGTCGTCGCCGTTGCGCAGGCCGTCGGCCTGCCGGTGTCCCCGGCGCGGGTGGCCCTCGCCTATCTCGTCGCGAGCAGCGCCGCCGTCCTGCTGCCCACCCCGGGCGGCCTCGGCTCCCTGGACGCCGCCCTCGTGCTGGCCCTCACGTTCGCCGGGGCGCCGGGCGGCGCGGCGGCCTCCACGGTTCTCGGCTACCGACTGCTCACCGTCTGGCTTCCGCTGCTCCCGGGGCTGGTGACGCTGGGCATGCTGATCCGCCGCCGGGTGCTGTGAACGAGCGATGCGCTCGGGGGTGTACGGCGTGCTTGGGGCATACGGCGTGCTCGGGGGCGTACGGCAGTCAGGATCTGTTCAGGATTCCGCTGACACCGTCGGGCCTCATGACCTACGAGACAACAGAGACCTCCGGGACCCCCGAGGCGCACGGCCGCACCGGTGCCCCGGCCTCCCCCGGACGCCTGCGCTGGAACAAGGTGCCCGAAGTCACCGCGTACTTCTGGATCATCAAGGTGCTGTGCACGACGGTCGGCGAGACCGCCGCGGACCTCCTGAACGAGAAGCTGGGCCTCGGCCTGACCGGTGTGTCGCTGCTGATGAGCGCGCTGCTGGCAGTGGTCCTGGTGGTCCAGTTCCGCACGACGGCCTACCGCGCCGGCGTGTACTGGCTCGCCGTGGCGCTGATCAGCGTCGTGGGCACCCTGATCAGCGACAACCTGACCGACAACCTGGGTGTGCCGCTGGAGACCAGCACCGCCGTGTTCGCCGTCGCCCTCGCCGTGACGTTCTTCGTCTGGTACCGCCGCGAGGGGACCCTGTCCATCCACAGTGTCGACACGGTCTCCCGCGAGGCCTACTACTGGCTGGCGGTGCTGTTCACCTTCGCGCTCGGAACGGCGGCCGGTGACCTGGTCGCCGAGCGTATGGCTCTCGGGTACTGGGTCTCCGCCGTCCTGTTCGGTCTCGCCATCGCCGCGGTCGCCGTCGCGCACTTCGCACTTGGACTCGACGCCGTGCTGAGCTTCTGGATCGCGTACATCCTGACCCGTCCGCTGGGCGCGTCGATCGGCGACTACCTCTCGCAGCCGACCGGCGACGGTGGCCTGGGCTTCGGGACCGTCGTCACCAGCGTGCTGTTCCTGACGGTCATCCTCGGCCTGGTCGTGTACCTCTCGATCACCCGCCGCGACATCAGCGAGGACGACCGGCTCACCCCTCGGGCGGGCTGACCGCGGACAGGTTCACGAGGAGGGTGGGCCGGTGTCGGGCCGGTTCACTCCGAGGTGGGCCGGCGCTCGGCCGGCTCGCTCGGGGGCTCGCGACGGGGGCCGACGGGGGCGACTGACCGGCGGGCCGACCGCCGAACGGATCACGCGTGAGTCGGGCCGGATCGCGGCGGGGTCACCGTCACCCCGCCGGGCCGACCGACCCCGCCCTTCGACTCAGACGGCCGACCGACCCGCCCCTTCACCCCGACGGCAGGCCGACCACGAACGTAGCGCCCGTAGCGCCCGTAGCGCCCGCCTCCTCGTGGCGCACCTCGCCTCCGGCGGAGCGGGCCAGACGTCGTGCGAGTGGCAGCCCGAGGCCCGCTCCGCCGTGTCCGTCCCCGGGATCGGCACGGCGCCCCGGCTGGAAGAGCTGGGGCGCGAACGACGCGGGTACGCCGGGCCCGTCGTCCGTGACCTCCACGCGGACACCACCGGGCCGCGCGCGGGCCCGGAGCTGGACCCGGTCGCACGCGTGCCGCAGCGCGTTGTCGAGCAGGGGGCTGACGATGCGCTCCAGCAGGGCGTCCGGCACCCCGGCCACCAGATCCGATTCCGGGCCGGAGACGACGACCTCCACCTCCACCTCCGGCCGTGCTGCGCCGGCACGGTCCGCGAGCCGGCGCAGCACGGGCACGACCTCGCTGGTGCCCGGTGCGGCGGACGCGCTGTCGCGGGCGTCGTCGAGGAGCGTGTCGCAGATCGTGCGCATGGACCGGGCCGCGTCCGCGATGGCCTCGTGCGTGGCCCGGGTCTCCTCGGCGGAGCGCGACCGGGACTGCCACCAGTCGAGCTCGGCGATGATCCGGGCGAGCGGATTGCGCAGCTCGTGCGACAACTCCCGGGTGAGCTGCCGTTCATGCCGCAGCAGGGCCCGGATGCGGTCCAGGAGCGCGTCCAGCGACCCGCCCAGCCGGGCGAGTTCGGCGGGCCGGGCGACGCTCCCGAAGCGTTCGTCGGAGGCCACGGCGCTCCACCGGGTGGCGTGGTCGGTCATGGTGCGCACGGGACGCAGGGCGCGCCCGACCGCGAGGCGGGTCAGCGCGTACGTACAGGCGAGCATGGCGGCGTCGAGGGCGAGCGACGCGAGGAGCAGGGTGTCGGCCGAACCGCGGTACGGGGACAGGTCCAGGGCGGTGACGACGGTCGCGGCGCCGGTGTCGTCGCCCGGCACCGGTCGCGCGCACAGCCGGACCGGGCCGTGAGCCCACGCGGTGGCGCAGCGCGTCCCGCCCCGCGCGGCGAGTTCGCCGGCCGCTCGGGTCAACGGGCCGGTGGCGGTGGCCGAGGGCGGCTTCTCCAGGAGCCGGTCGCCCGCGTAGATCCACACGTTCGTGTCGAGCAGTTCCTCGCCCGGCGTCTCGAGGACCCGCACGCGGGCACCGCTGGTGTCGACCGTCGCGGCGACGGCGGTGGCGCGTGTGCGCAGTTCGTCGTCCGCCTGGTGCTGGAGGTGCCGGCGGACGACGGTGTTGAACGCGACCGTGAGGATCACCATCAGCAGGGTGGCGGTGGTCAGCGCGACCAACGAGAGGCGGCCGCGCAGGGTGTGCGGCCGCCACCGTGAAGTGAACGTCCTCATAGGCACCTGCCACGCGCCGCGCACTTGGCCGCAGCGGTCCGCCGTACGGGCGAGGGGCTCGGAGGGCTCCAAGGGCTCCAACGGCTCGGAGGGCCCGGCCTCATGAGAGGCGGTGCCCGATACCGCGCGCGGTCGTGACCGTCAGCTCGCTCCCGCCGTCCCGGAGCTTGCGGCGCAGCCGGGTCAGATACTGGTCGAGCGTGTTCTCACTGACCTGGGCTCCCTCCGGCCAGCCGGCCCTGATCAGCTCCCGTCGGCGCACGATGTCCCCGGACGCCGTCATCAGCGCCGCCAGCAGGCGGAACTCCGTCGGCGTCAGGGCGACGCGGTGGCCCCGTACGGTCAGGCTGTGCGCGACCGGGTCCAGCGCCAGGTCACCGGCTGTGCCGGCCGGACCCGGTCCGGACCGCTTGAGGGCCGCCCGCAGCCGGGCCGCGAGCTCCGTCAGATGGAACGGCTTGGGCAGGTAGTCGTCGCCCCCGGCCGAGAAGCCGGCCAGCCGGTCGGTGAGGTGGTGGTGGGCCGTCAGGAAGATCACGGGGGAGAGGAAGCCGTTCGCCCGGATCGCCTGGCACACGTCCCGTCCGTCGGCGTCGGGCAGGCCGACGTCGAGGACGGCCGCGTCGATGCCGTCCCCGGCGAGCCGCAGCGCGGTCGCGCCGTCCTGGGCCGGGACCGTGTCGAAGCCCTCGTCCCGCAGCCCGCGCCGCAGTACGTCACGCAGGGCGTGGTCGTCCTCGACGACCAGGATCCGACGGCGCATGCTCCCCGCTCACCTGCTCTTCGCGAGCCGGGGCGCGATCAGCAGGGCTCCGAGCCGCGACGAGGCCAGCGGGTGCCCCGACACGTCGGGCAGCCTGCGCAGGAGCGCCATTGTCGCCATCGCGACCAGGGTGCCGACGAGCACACCGATCGCGACGTCGTGCGGATAGTGCACCCCCACCCAGACCCGGGAGACGGCCATCGCGCAGGCGGCCACGACGGCGACGCCGCCGAGGCGGCGTGAGACGGACAGCAGCGCGACGGCCGCCGCGGCCGCGATCGCCGCGTGGTTGCTCGGGAACGACCAGTCGCCCGGCGCGGGGCACGCCTCCAGCGTCGCCACCCGCAGGCTCTGACAGGGCCGGTCCTCGCGCACCAGCAGTTTCAGGCCGAGATCCACCCCGTACGCCATGACCACGACGACCGGCACCGCGAGCGCGGTCAGCGCGGCCCGCGGTCCCTCGCGGCGCGCACGCCACCAGCCCAGCACCATCAGCACGGCGAACAGCCAGAGGCCGTACGTCGCCCAGGCGGACACCAGGGTGTCGAGCCACGAGGGTGAGTCCTCGGCGAGATCGGCCACATACCGGTAGGCGGAGCCGTCGATCCAGGAGCCGTCGACAGCGAGGATCATTCCTGGACCTCGTTCCGTGCGGCGCCCTTCCGGCGGGAGCGGTACAGCTCGGCGGCCAGGGGGGCCAGGGAGACGAGGACGATGACCGCGATGATCGGGAGGAGATAGCGGTCGACGTTCGGGATGGAGGAGCCCAGCGCGTACCCCCCGAGGGTGAGGCCGAGGCTCCAGACGAGGCCGCCGATCACCTGCCACACGGTGAAGGTCCGTACGGGCACGTTCAGGGCGCCCGCCATCGGGTTGAGCACCGTGCGCACCACGGGGACGAAGCGGGCCAGCACGATCGCCTTCGCGTAGCCGTACCGCTCCAGCAGCTCCTCGGCGCGGTGCGCGCCCGCCCGCAGCCGTGGGGAGGAATCGCCGGAGAGGAGCGCGCCGCCCGCCTTCCGCCCGATCAGGAAGCCGGTCTGCGCGCCGGCCAGCGCCCCCACCGCGGCGGCGACCAGCAAGGGGCCGAGCGACAGCTTCAGGCCGTCGGGCCCCGAGCCGGTGCAGAGCAGACCGGCCGTGAAGAGCAGTGAGTCCCCGGGCAGGAAGAAGCCGATCAGCAGGCCGGTCTCCGCGAACATCACCACGCCCACCCCCAGTACGCCGAAGGCGGCGAGCAGGGACTGGGCGCTGAGAATGTTCACGGCGAGCTGTGACGCTGTGAACAATGATGCGGCCATCGTCGCGGGCCCTCTCATACTGGATGGGCGGGCACGGTCCAGAACGCGTACCCGACTGACTACAATTCTGTAGACGGTCTACTGAACTGTAGACGATGGTGGGGTGAGGATCGTTCCCATGAGCAGTGACAAGGACGAACGCCGACCGGCGGGTGAGCTGGAGGCCAGTGTGATGGCGGCTCTCTGGGCCGCCGGCGTGCCGCTCACGCCCGGACTGGTGCAACGGGAGCTGGACTCCGGTCTGGCCCGGACGACCGTGACGACGATCCTGTCCCGGCTGCACGAGAAGGGCATCGTCGGCCGCGAGCGGCTGGGCCGGGGCTACGCGTACTTCCCCGTCCAGGACCCGCACGGCCTCACCGCGCGTCGCATGCACAGCGAGCTCGACCGTGACGACGACCGGGAGACCGCGCTGGCCCGGTTCGTCGCCCAGCTGAGCCCCGACGACGAGCGGCTCCTGCGGGATCTGCTGGAGCCGGGTCCCGACGCGAGTCCGGAACCGGGTGAGGGATGATCTTCCTGCTGCTGATTCCCCTGCTGGTCCCCTTCGCGCTGGGGCCGCTGGCCCGTCGCTGCCTCGACCGGCTCACCCCGGTGACCGCGCTGTGGTCGGTGACCCTCGCGATGACGGTGCTGGCCGGCGCCTCCGTGGCCTCGCTGGGCGCGCTGGTCCTGACCGGGCTGCTCAAGCTGCCCTTCCTCGCGAGCCTCGGCGACCTCGTCCACCCCCTGCGTACGGCCTCGGACCTTGTCGTCCTGCCCGCGGCCGCCGCCGCGACCGGGGTGCTCACCGTCGGCGCCTGGACCGTCGTCCGCTCGGTCCTGCGCCAGCTCCGCGCCTTCCGCTCGGCGCGCATCCAGGCCGACCGCCGCCCCGCCGCCGGCGACCTGTGCGTCATCGAATCGCCGCACCCGGACGCCTACGCGCTGCCGGGTCGACCGCACCGCATCGTCGTCACCACCGCGATGCTGCGCAGCCTCGGAGCCGACGAGCGCGAGGCCCTCTTCGCCCACGAGCGGGCCCACAACGCCGGCGGCCACCACCGTTTCCTCGTCGTGGCCGAACTCGCGGCCCACTGCCACCCGGGTCTGCGCACGGTCCGGGCGAGCGTCGCGCTCGCGGCGGAGCGCGCCGCGGACGAGGTCGCCGCCGAAGCCGTGGGGGACCGGAGACTGACCGCCCGGGCCATCGCCCGCGCCGCCCTCGCCATCGGGGACGCCCGCTCCGACCGCCCCGACTTCGCCCCCGCGGCCACCACGGGGCCCGTCCCCCGGCGCGTCGCCGCACTTCTCTCCACGCCCCAGCGCCGCCCGCGCGCCGCCGCCTGGATCGCCCTCCTCCTGGCCGCCTGCGCCGCCGTCTCGGCCGGTGCTTCGGGGGCGGGTGTGCTCGCCTTCCACCATGAGGTGGAGGTCGCGCAGGGCGAGGAGCCCCGCTGACGGCTTCGCGCACGCATATGCGCGGCCCGGTCGCAGGCCGGGCAAGGTAGATGTCGGATTCTCGCCAGCCCCGTCCTGCGGGGTACCCGATGCTTGAGGCATGCAGAACGGGATGCACACGGACACCGAGCGCTGCGTGCGTGCCGTCCAGTCGAAGGACGCGCGCTTCGACGGATGGTTCTTCACCGCGGTGACGACCACGAGGATCTACTGCCGCCCCAGCTGCCCGGTCGTGCCGCCGAAGCCGCAGAACATGACCTTCTACCCGAGCGCGGCCGCCTGTCAGCAGGCCGGATTCCGGGCCTGCAAGCGGTGCCGCCCGGACACCAGCCCCGGCTCACCGGAATGGAACCACCGCGCCGACCTGGTGGCCCGCGCGATGCGGCTGATCGGCGACGGCGTCGTCGACCGCGACGGCGTCCCGGGCCTGGCCACCCGGCTCGGTTACAGCACCCGCCAGATCGAACGGCAGCTCCTGGCGGAGCTGGGCGCGGGCCCCCTGGCGCTCGCCCGGGCCCAGCGGGCCCAGACCGCCCGGCTGCTCATCGAGACGACACCGCTCCCGATGGCGGAGATCGCCTTCGCCGCCGGCTTCTCCTCCATCCGCACCTTCAATGACACCGTCCGCGAGGTCTTCGCGCTGTCCCCGAGCGAGCTGCGCGCCCGCCTGCCCAGAAACCGGGCCGGAGCCGCCGCAGGAACCCCGGGCACGCCCGGCGTACTGAACCTCCGGCTCCCCTTCCGGGCCCCGCTCAACCCCGACAACCTGTTCGGACACCTCGCGGCGACCGCCGTACCCGGGGTGGAGGAGTGGCGCGCCGGCGCGTACCGGCGGACCCTGCGGCTGCCGTACGGGCACGGGATCGCCGGTCTGACGCCGATGCCGGACCACATCGCGTGCCGCCTGACCCTCAGCGACCTGCGCGACCTGTCCGTCGCGATCAGCCGCTGCCGCCGCCTGCTGGACCTGGACGCCGATCCGGTGGCGGTCGACGACCAGCTGCGTACGGATCCGCTGCTGGCACCACTGGTCGACAAGGCCCCCGGCCGCCGGGTGCCGCGCACGGTCGACGAGGCCGAGTTCGCCGTGCGGGCCGTACTGGGGCAGCAGGTCTCCACGGCCGCCGCGCGTACCCACGCCGCCCGCCTGGTCACCGCGCACGGTGAAGCGGTGGACGACCCGGAAGGCGGCCTCACACATCTCTTCCCCTCGCCCGAGGCACTCGCCGCACTCGACCCCGAGTCGCTCGCGATGCCCCGCACCCGACGCACCACCTTCACCACGCTGGTGGGCCAACTCGCCGAAGGAACACTTCACTTGGGAGTGGAGAGCGACTGGGCACAGGCCAGGGCCAGGCTCCTCGCGTTGCCCGGCTTCGGCCCCTGGACCGCCGACGTGATCGCGATGCGCGCTCTCGGGGACCCGGACGCGTTCCTCCCCACCGACCTCGGAATCCGGCGCGCGGCCCAGGAGTTGGGGCTCCCGTCCACACCCGCCGCCCTGACGGCCCGCGCCGCGGCCTGGCGCCCCTGGCGGGCGTACGCGGTCCAGTACCTGTGGGCGACGGACACCCACCCGATCAACTTCCTCCCCACCCAGGCCGGCACCCCGAACACCGCGCACGCCACGAAGCCCGCACCACGAACTCCCCGCGCTCCCCACACTCTCCGCACTCCACGCATCAAGGACCCTCAGTGAAACGGCACACGGTCATCGACAGCCCCTACGACCCGCTCACGCTCGTCGCGGACGACGACGGCGTCCTGTGCGGCCTCCACATGGTCGGCCAGCGTCACCGCCCCGCGGAGGAGAGCTTCGGCGAGCGCGACGACACACTCTTCGACGAGGCGACGGAGCAGCTGTACGCCTACTTCGAGGGTGAGTTGAAGGAGTTCACTCTCGAACTGCGGCTGACGGGAACACCCTTCCAGCGCAGCGTGTGGGAGCAACTGCGGCAGATCCCCTACGGCGAGACCCGTTCGTACGGCGAACTCGCGGAAGCCCTGGGCAACATGGGCGCCTCACGCGCGGTCGGCCTCGCCAACGGCAAGAACCCGATCGGCATCATCGTGCCCTGCCACCGCGTGATCGGCGCGAGCGGCAGCCTCACCGGCTACGGCGGCGGCCTGGACCGCAAGAGGCAACTCCTCGACTTCGAGAGCGGGTCGTCGCTCTTCTGACCCCTCTCAGGCTTCCGCCTGGTCGCCCAGCCGGCCTAGCAGTTCGGGCAGGGCGGTGCCGATCGGCTCCCGTACGACCTCGTCGGCGATCTCGTCGTAGGGGGTGGGTTCGGCGTTGACGATGATGAGCCGGGCCCCGTGGTCGGCGGCGACGCCTGCGAGTCCGGCGGCCTGGCCGAGGACGACGGGTCGAGGCGCTCGCCGAAGAGCACGGTCGCCGATTTCAGGACGCCGCCGCACTTCTAGGCGCGACGGGTCGGCCAGGTGCGGGCAGCTCATCGTAAGGGGCGGCCCGGATTCGACCGGCGGCCATGACCTGTATGGCGCACCGCGGTCTTCCTCCCGGGTGACCCCGGTGGCGTGAGCCCCGCGATCACTGGTGTCTGGACGAAGGGAGAGCCGGCAGAAAGCGGGAGACCATGGAGCGGAAGCACGAGCGCCTCGCGACACCCCGGGCCGCCGGGGCGGCCGGGGTGGTGTTCGCGGTCCTGATGGCCGCGGCGATCGTTCTGGTGCGCATCGCTCTGCCCGGCGGCGGGGACGGCGTGACCCTCGACGCCGGACAGCGGAGCGGCGTTCGGACGGCGCTGGAGCTGGTGCCGTTCGCCGGGATCGCGTTCCTGTGGTTCATGGGAGCCCTCCGCGAGCAGGCCGGCCGGGCCGAGGACCGGTTCGTCGCCACCGTGTTCCTGGGCAGCGGCGTGGTCTTCGTCGCCACGCTGTTCGGCGCCGCCGCGGCGGCCGGGACCGTGCTCGGCGAAGGCCGGCAGAGCTCTTCCTTCGGCAGCCACTTCGCCTACGCCCTGCTGACCACGTACGCCATGCGGATGGCGGCGGTGTTCATCATCACGACCTCGACCATCGGCCGCCGGCTCGGCGTGTTCCCGCGCCCGCTCGTCGTCGTCGGCTATCTCGCGGGCCTGACGCTGCTCGTGGCGGGAAAAGGCGTGCCCTGGTCCGAGCTGGTCTTCCCGGCCTGGGCGCTGCTCCTCAGCCTGAACATCCTGTGGGGCCGTCGCCCCTCCACCGCACCGCCCGCCCCTCCGGCCTGATCCGGCCGCACCGCTCACTCGAACGGTCCGCTCCTCGTCGCCGCTTCCCGCCCGGCCGCCGAGAGTGGTCGCAGGAGGCTTGACCGGGCCCTTGGAGAGGAGCGATCCCGTGGTCAGGATTGCCGTCGATCTGAACCGCTGTCAGGGGTACGCGCAGTGTGCGTTCCTCGCTCCCGAGATCTTCACCATGCACGGCGACGAGGCGCTGCTGTACGACCCGGAGCCCGACGAGGCGCCGCGCGAGAAGCTGGACCGGGCCGCCGCGGCCTGCCCGGTCCAGGCCGTCCTCGTCGATGCGGTGGAACCCGACGGCGTGGAACCCGACGCCGTGGACGTACCGGCCGAGGGGGTGTCCCATGCTGGGTGACGGATCCCTGGACCGGCTCAAACGCGACGGCCGCATCGTCGTCGTCGGCGCCTCGCTGGCCGGCCTGCGGGCCGCCGAGACCTTGCGGGAAAAGGGCTTCGCGGGTTCGCTGACCATGATCGGCGACGAGCCCTGCGAACCGTACGACCGGCCCCCGCTGTCCAAGCAGGTGCTGCTGGGCCGGGCGAGCGCCGACCGTACCGCACTGCCCAGGCTCCGGTCCGTCGACGCGACCTGGCGGCTCGGCACCCCGGCCACCGGCCTGGACATGGCCGCCCGACGGGTGCGGCTGGCCGACGGCGACGAGGTGCCGTACGACCGGCTGCTGATCACCACCGGCGTACGGGCGCGGCCGTGGCCGCACGAGGCCGAGGCGGACCTCGACGGAGTTTTCGTGCTGCGCGGCCGGGACGACAGTGCCGCGCTCGCGCGGCGGCTGGAGGCGGGCCCCAAGCGGGTCCTGGTCGTCGGGGCCGGATTCACCGGCTCGGAGATCGCCTCCGCCTGCCGTGAGCGCGGCCTGCCCGTCACCGTCACCGAACGCGGCGCCGCGCCCCTGGTCGGCGCACTCGGCGGAGTGGTCGGCGCGGTCGCCGCCGAGATGCAGCGCGAGCACGGCGTGGACCTTCGGACCGGGGTCATGGTGACCGCCCTGGAGGGCGACGACTCGGGAAGGGTGCGCGCGGCCCAGTTGTCCGACGGCTCCTCCGTGGAGGCCGACGTGGTGGTCGTCTCGCTCGGCGCCCTGCGCAACACCGAATGGCTCGCCGGGTCCGGACTCGGCGCGGGTCCCCGTGGCATCGCCTGTGACGCCGGCTGCCGCGCCTTCGACATCCGCGGGATCGTCACCGACGACATCTACGCGGCAGGCGACGTCGCCCGGTGCCCGCACCCCCTGTTCGGCTACCAGTTCCTGTCCCTGGAGCACTGGGGCAACGCCGTCTCACAGGCCCGGATCGCGGCGCACAACATGCTCAGCGAGAGCACCGACCGCCTGCCCCACATGGAGGTGCCGGCCTTCTGGTCCTCGCAGTTCGGAGTCAACATCAAGTCCGTCGGAATCCCCTCGATGGGGACGGAGATCCTCATCTCCCAGGGCTCGCTGGCGGATCACCGGTTCCTCGGCGTGTACGGGTACCAGGGGCGTGTCATCGGCGCCGTCGCCTTCGACCAGGGCCGGTGGCTGCCGTTCTACCAAGGGCTGATCGAGACCACCGCGCCGTTCCCGCCGCCGTTCGCCACGGTCGACCGGCGCCCGGACGGACAGCGGCCGCTCGACGCGGACTTCCCCGACCCCTCGGTCCCCAGCCACGGCCCCACCGTGGCCCTCAGCGGATACTCGCCGGCCGACCGCCGGATGACGTTCACCCCGGCGCACTGACCGCAAGGCCACGAGGACCCTAGGACTCGCCATGACGCAATCCCTGCTGCACCAGATCCTGGACTACGCCAACCGGGCCGACCCGTACCCGATCTACGAGGAGCTGCGGAGGACTCCGGTCCACCACGAGGCCGACGGGCCGTACGTGGTCAGCACGTACTACGAGATCCGCAGCCTTCTGCACGATCCCCGGATCAGCTCCGACGCCCGCAACCTGGCCTCGAACGCCGCCGACCCCCTGGCCGAGGCGCCGCGGGAGGAGAGCACTCTGCCGCCGGGCTTCCTGCGGCTCGACCCGCCGGAGCACGACCGGCTGCGGCGCATGACGAACCGCCCCTTCGGCCCGCCGCACTCCCCCCACCGGGTCGACGCGATGGGGGGAGAGCTCCGCGACATCGTCACCGGCCTCATCGACGGCATCGGCGACCCGGACCGGATCGACCTGGTGGAACAGTTCTCGTACCCCTTCCCGGTGACGGTGATCTGCCGGCTGCTCGGGGTGCCGCGCGAGGACGAGGCGCGCTTCCACACCTGGGCGGACACCCTCGCCGCCAACCTCGATCCCGACCCGGACGCCGATCCCGCCGAGCGGGGCAAGGGCGCGCAGGACGCCCGAATGCAGCTGGGCATGTATCTGGCAGGCCTGATCGAGGAGCGCCGCAAGAACCCCGGGGAGGACATGCTCTCCCAGCTGGCGACGGCCAAGGGCGAGGACGGCCCGATGACCACGATGGAACTGCTCAGCACCGCGGCGCTGCTGCTCATCGCGGGACACGAGACCACGGTCAACCTGATCACCAACGGCATGCTGACCCTGCTGCGCAATCCCGGCGTCCTCCAGCGGCTGCGTGCCGATCCGCGGCTGGCCGTGCCCATCGTCGAGGAGCTGCTGCGGTTCGAGCCGCCGGTGCAACTGGTGCCGCAGCGCACCACCCTCGCCGACATCGAGGTCCGCGGGGTCACCATCCCCAAGGGAGCCACCCTGTGGCTGGTCCTGGCGTCGGGCAACCGGGACCCCCAGCGCTTCGACAACCCGGACCGCTTCGACCCGGACCGCCCGGACATCCAGCACCTCGGCCTGGGCAGCGGCATCCACAGCTGCTTCGGCGCACCGCTCGCCCGGCTGGAGACCCAGTTCGCCCTGTCGGAGCTGGCCCGGAGGCTGGAGAACCCGCGTCTGCTGGAGGACCCGCCCCCGTACCGGAAGAACGCCGTGCTGCGCGGGCCGCGGCAGCTGCACGTCGCCTGCGACGGGATCCGTGCCTAGGGCCTGTCCGGCGGATCATGCCGGAGACGCGGGGTCTGGCACCCCCACCTGCGGCGTTGTCGTCGGTTGCCGATGCTCCGCATCGACGCCCTCCTCCGCCTTGCAGTTGGACGCACCAGACCCCGCTCACGTGCGCTGATCAGGCGCCGCAGGTTTCCTCCGACTTGATCCGCCGGACACCCCCTAGCGGGCCGCCCGCGAGCAGTCCCGCGAACAACGCTTCAGGTCACCGCACTTGACCGCTGTCCCCGCACAGTCGGCCTAGCAGTTCGGGCAGGGCGGTGCCGATCGGCTCCCGTACGACCTCGTCGGCGATCTCGTCGTAGGGGGTGGGTTCGGCGTTGACGATGATGAGCCGGGCCCCGTGGTCGGCGGCGACGCCCGCGAGGCCGGCCGCGGGCTGGACCTGGAGGCTGCTGCCGACGGCGATGAAGACCTGGCAGGCCTTGGTGATGGCGGCGGCTTCGCCGAGGACGACGGGGTCGAGGCGTTCGCCGAACATCACGGTCGCCGACTTGAGGATGCCGCCGCACTTCAGGCAGACCGGGTCGTCCTCACCGGCGTCGAGGCGTGCGAGGGTGTCCTCCATGGGCCCGCGTGCATGGCATCCGGTGCACACGAAACTCCTTGCGGTGCCGTGGAGTTCGAGGACCTTGCGTGCGGGCATGCCGGCGAGCTGGTGGAGTCCGTCGACGTTCTGCGTGATGACCCGCACGGGCACGCCCGACCGCTCCAGCTCGGCCACCGCCCGGTGCGCGGCGTTGGGCTCGGCCCCGAGCTCCTGGGTCTCCCGCCGCATCAGCCACGCCCGGCGCCTGATCTCGGGATCGCCCATGTAGTACTCGTACGTGACGAGCTTCTCGGCCTCGGGGTCGCGCCGCCACAGGCCGTTGGGCCCGCGATAGTCGGGGATTCCGGAGTCGGTCGAGATACCGGCGCCACTGAGGATGGCGACGAGGGGCTTGTTCATGGGGCGAGGGTAGGACGCCCGCCTGCTCGGAGCGAGCGGATATCAAGGTGTGGCCTGCGCAGGCTTGTTGTGCCGATCGACCGAGATCAACAGCGGCTCGCCTGCCACCGAGGGTCAGGTTCCCTGCCGCGTGGATGCGGGACGGGATGACATGGATCAAGCTGTCGTTCCTATGGATGATGTACCGCTGCGGCTGGGGCACGAAGGAGGGCCAGGAGACCGCTCTGGCCGTCGAGATCAGCCGCGACGGGTTCGAGTGGGCACTGCGCAACGCGTGCCTGTCGCACTACGTACGAGGGGTGCACGAGAACCAGGCAACCTGGCAGCGGGAACTGAAGCGAGCGCCAACACGGGTGCAGTGGGACCCCGAGCGGGACTTGCGGCTGCAGCCCCTCCCGTACCGGTCCCTGCAACTCGGCCTCTCGGGTGAAGCCGCGCGACGTTACGTGGACGAATGGATCGTCGCGATCGAAGACGTCACCCCACTCGCCCATGAGATCCACGCCCTCGTCAGGGGCGGTGACTTGGGCTCAGCCACCCGGCTGCTGCCCCAGGAAGACCCCTGCTCCGGACAGGACGAGCTCATCGCCCACCTGCGGGAATGAGGAACGGGCTCACCTGGTCTCCCGCCCTCGGGCCGGTCCGGGCGACAGCTGAATCGCTTCTCCCTCACTCGTTCGAGCGGAGCGAAAGTGCTCCTGCCCGCTAGGCTGAGGCGTGGGACAGAATCGCGCCCATGGGAGCAGCCATGACCACCCCAGCCGCTGAGCAACCGCTCATTCCTCAGCCGCCTGCAACAGTCGCCGCGCTACGGCAGGCCATCAGTCAGATCGCGCCTGCCTCGCTTCCCGCCTTCACGCGGGAGCTGGACCAGGCGGCCGACCAGTCCCGGCAGGGCTCCGATCTCGCCCCTCTCCGGCGATTCATCACCCAGTGGGCCGTCTACGTCCACATCCAACGCCAGCCCGGCCTGGCAGCGGATTTCCTCCGTTGGGAGAACACCGCCGAAGCCGGCGACGCCACGCAGGCACGACAGGCCGCCGCCGAGATCGGACGACTTCTCGACGAAGCTCACACGGCCGTCGGTCTCTCGACCCGGTGAGCGCGGACTGGCACTGGGAGTACGACCCTGATCACGACCACGTGGCAGGCGGCCTCCCAGCCCACGTCGTGGCGGAAGTCGAACGCCTGGCCGCCCAACTCGTCGAGCTCGCCGGTACGGGAATCGACGTCAGTGATCTCGGCAACGGCCCAAGACCGGGCGGTCTGCGTCGCATGGACGCTGCTGGCGGATGGTTCTACTTCCTCGTGGCCCCGCGCGAGCCACTCATCATCATTGTCCGCATCGTTCCCCCGTTCGACGCTTTGTAGCGACCCTACCGGCCCTCTCACCTTCCAAGGGCTGCCCGGGACGAGACCGGACATCGGCTTCCGGTGCCCTGGCTGCCGCGGGCCAACAGTCTCAAGAGGTCTGTGAGCCAGGCTTGACGTGAGTCGTCAAGCAGCGTTCACGGACTCTTGCGCGGTCGGCCGGGGAAAGGGGGCCCGCCCGGCTCTCAGAGGCCGGCCGGGTGGCTGGAAAGCCAGTCTGTGTGTCGGTCACGCACACCGTCACGTTCTGCAGGCGTGGCAAGGATGACGTCTGCGCCGCCGTCGTAGGGGTGGTAGATGCGTCGCAGTTCCCCGTCGGCGATGAAGACTTCGACGAGCGCCTCGTCCGCGACGGCTCGCAACAGCCCGTCGACGCAGCCGCGGTTCCACCGGCGCCGGTCGGCATACAGCCGTGTGTGGGTGTGGAACTCCGGGTCGGGGTCGTCCTGGTCCGACTCGGTCCACCAGCGGATGCTGCCGGGGTGCAGTGTCTGTCGTGGTGTCGGGTAGCCCGCAGGACCGGTCGGTGTGTCCGACCAGTCCATGGTCACTACGAACACGTCCGTGCCCGTGAACAACTCGTCCAGGATCGTGTTGTACCGGTCCAGCACGATCGCGTACTCGTCCTCGGACTCCGGGTAGCGCTTCGAGCCGGGGAGGCTGTGGAAGCGCACCCAGCGATCCGCGTACCTGGTGCGGAATGTGTGAGCGACGGGAGGGCCCGACGGATGCCGTTCCCTCCACAAAGCCGCCAGGAGGGCAGTGTCGATGGCGAAACTCACCCCTTGGCCAGAGCCACACCGATCGGACAGGAAACGCGGGTCCCGGCGTGGCCGTTGATGTTGCGGTCAAGATACTGCTGGTGGTAGCCGCCGGCCGTGCAGAACGTACACCCCTCCAAAGAAAACTGGCGCCCACCCCGATGACGGTGGATGCGAGCTGCGCCTGCGCGGTGGACCGGAGTCACCTTCGGGACCGGCCTGCCGGGGCGTGGATCATGGCCCCGTGATGCTGGAGAACCTGCCCATGGCACCCGACGAGCACATGTGCGTCAGTTACGGCCCGGACCGCGGCATGTGGACCGGCCCCGCCGAGCGAGACGTCCCCAAGGTCTGTGAACGCGGCTTGACATGGATCATCAAGCAGCGTTCACAGACCTGTGCCGCCGCCAGGTGACCCGCGAGTGATGCCGGCGGTTGTGTCCGGATCGCCGGTCAGGGACACAGGTGGGCCAGGAGTTCTGCGCTGACGGGGTATTCCTGCTCCTGGGGAAGCAGTTGGGTAGCTGAGTCCAGTTCGCCGTCTCTGACGAGTGCGTGGATCTCGTTGGCGAGCGGGGTCACGTCGCTCATGGACACGATCCACTCGTCCGCGTAACGCGACGATGCCTCACCCGAGAGCCCCAGTTGCAGCGAGCGGTGAGGCAGGGGACGCAGGTGCAGATCCCGTTCGGGATCCCACTGCACACGGGCCGGTGCGCGCTTGAGGTCACGCTGCCAGGTGACCCGATCGGGATGCAGGCCGCGAACGTAACTCGACAGGCAGGCATGACGCAGCGCCCAGTCGAAGCCGTCGCGAGTGATCTCGACGGCGAGGACGGTCTCCTGACCCTCCTTCGTGCCCCAGCCGGAGCGGTACATCATCCACATGAAGCTGGGTTTAATCCACGTCATGCGGTCAGGCTTCCACGCGGCGGGGAAACGACCCTTGCGGGCGGCGGGTCCGCCGATCTCCGGGCGGTACGCCTGGTAGACGGTGATCGTGGACGCCGTGTGGAGCGCGCGGATCCTGCGGAGCGGTTCTTCCATGGCGTACAGCGTGGGCTCGGTCAGCTCAGGTGACCACCGATTTTCGACCCGTTGCCCGATCCGACGGAGCACGCGGGCGGCAGGCAGTTGCCCGTGCGGGCCAAGTAGCGTCCGGAGTCAGAACGGAGGTTCCTTCGTGCAACCGCCAGTCCAGACATCACGGATATATCGAGCGCGTGCTGCAATGTCGGCGGGGCTCTCCAGGGCAGCGATGTCGTAGCCCCAGTTCTTGAGTGTGTCCAGACAGCGGTTGCGGTTGTAGCGGTTGGTACTGGTGGCGAGGAGGCGGTGGACGCGGCGTCCGAGTTCGTCTCTGTGACAAATAAGGGCGGGATGCTCGATCAAGGGGATGGCGGCAACGATCGCGGCCTCATGAACAGCAGTGTTTTCGTGGCCCAGGAAAGCTGAAACGGCACGGTAGAACGTGGGGCGGTGGTCCAGGAAAACGCGCATTTCTGGATAGTCGTCTAGGTCGTCACCGTTGAAGTGACGCTCGGCGATGGCAAGGCACTCGTCGGCGGCGTCGTAGGCGAGTGATCCAAGCCAGTCCAGCAGGGCCGCCCTCACCGGACAGTCTCTTTCAGAGTCAGCCCGACGGCCAGGTCCGACGGCCGCCGTCGCGGGGTGGGCGAGGATCGCGGCCACGTACAGCGCCACGGGGAGCGTGGCTTCGTAGAAGCTGTTCTGATGACATACCGGCTCCAGTTCGCTGATGGCCCTGATCTGAACCGTCGGGTCGGCATCGAGGAGGCGGGGCAGCGTGGCCGACAGAAATCTGCCGTTCCCTCTCGCGGTGCCGAGTGAGGCCCAAGCCGTGCCCTCCAACAACGACTGGTGATGGGGCAGCTCATCAGGCGTCAGATCGCCTGTCTGCTGGTTCTCGCTGGTCACGAGGCAAAGGCTACGACGCCCAGGATTGGCATCGGGCCTCGTGTGCGGCCAGGGATGTGTGATGCCAGCCCGAAAAAGGTCTGTGAACGCGGCTTGACATGGATCAAGCCGTCGTTCCTGTGGATGATGTACCGCTGCGGCTGGGGCGCCAAGGAAGGGCAGGAGAACGTCCTCGCTGTCGAGATCACCCGCGACGGCTTCGAATGGGCCCTGCGCAACGCATGTCTGTCCAGCTACGTCCGCGGGGTGCACCCCGGCCGAGCTACCTGGCAGCGTCAGTTGAAGCGTGCGTCCGCTCGCGTGCAGTGGGACCCCGAGCGGGACCTGCACCTCCAGCCCTTGCCGTAACGGTCCTGGCAACTGGGTCTCTCCCGGTGAGGCCGTACGACGCTACGCGGACGAGTGGACGGTCGCCATCCGCGATGTGACCCCGCTCGCCCACGAGATCCACGCCCGCGTCAGCAGCGGTGACTCGGACTCCGCCACCCGCCTGCTGCCCCAGGAACGCCCTTATCCCGCCGGAGACGAACCTCTTGCCCACCTCCTTGGACGACGGGCCGGTTCACCCGACAGGTGACCGCACAGCAGGCGGGTCACATGGCAGCACAGGCTCGCCGGGACGGGGGGCTCGTGCCCGATCGGCGTGGCGCCGGCCGCCGGATGAGTCTCGGCGTAGTGCCTGACCCTCTGGCTTCCCTGTGGAGGAACCGGCATCCGTCGGGCCCTCCCCTCGCCCACACGTTCCGCACCTTGTACGCGGACCTCTGGGTACGCTTCCACAGCCTGCCCGGTTCGAAGCGCTACCCGGAGTCCCAGGACGAGTACGCGATCGTGCTGAACCGGTACAACACGATCCTCGACGAACTGTTCGCGGGCACGGACGTGTTCGTGGGGACCATGGACTGGTCGGCCACACCGACCGGGCCCGCCGGGTACCCGACACCACGACCGACACTCCACCCCGACGGCATTCGCCGGTGGATCGAGTCGGATGAGGACGACCCCGACCCGGTGTTCCACACCCACACACGTCTCTACGCCGACCGGCGCCCGTGGGAACACGGCTGCGTCGATGACCTATTGCGCGCCGTCGCGGACGAAACACTCGTCGAAGTGTTCCTCACCGGAACTACGACGCATCCACCATCCCTACGACGGCGGGGCAGACGTCATCCTCACCACGCCCGAGGAGCGACACCGACTCCGCGCGCTGCACCCCGAATGGCTCTCCAGCCCCCCGACCGGCCTCTGACAGAGAAGCGGATACCTCCGCAACTACCGAGCGGAATTCAGGGCTCCACTTTACAACAACGGCATTTGACGTGTGATCAAGAGCTCCTCGATATAGCCCTGTTGATGATTTATCATCAACATGATGCTCGGGGCCCTGACCAGGCCATCGGAGCGTGCGCCCACCGAAGGCATCGGGGGCGTCTTTTCGGGGGAGTACGTTTTTGTACAGCTTGATCGGCCATTCCTGCATGCCATCGGCCTTGACCACTTCCCGCGTTCCGTCCCGACTTCAGTGTCGGCCGTGGGCGTCACCTGTCCCAATGGAATTCAGGGGAGGATTCTTCGATGCGCTCCGTGCGTAAGGGCGGCAGATCCGCCGTTCTCTTTATCTCGCTCACTTTCGCCATGGCCCCGGCCAGCGGATACGCCGCTGACAGCGTTCCGACCAGTACTGCGACGACCGTTGACTCCGGTAGCGATGCCGACCGGACCGACGATGTCGACACCTTGCCCGAAGAGCCGTCGGGCCTTTCTTCCGTGCAGCACATTGACTGCGATCATGGCGGGCACACCGGAGATCCGCGGGAACGTTGCACGAAGCTGGAAAACGGATGGATGGTGCACGGCAAGAAGACCGTCGACAACTGCACACGCGCTTACACCCGCTACGAGAAGAGCGGCGGTGGCAGTGTTTCGCTCAAACTCGGCTACACCCGCAACGGCAGTGAGCACTGGAGCAGCTACTTCACGATGAGGTCCGGTGATTCCAAGGTGAAGTCCTGGAACTTCGGTCGCATGAACTTGGAGTGCACTTCGTCGATCGGACTCCTGCCGCAGCGGGGCCAGGAGGGCGGGCCCGCCCCACAAGCGCCAGACCCCTATCGCCAAGTGCTGACCTGACGGTACTTCGTGTGCGCCCCCGGGTCCGCCTCGGGGGCGCTTTGGGCACCGAGCGAGAGAAGAGCAAGGATTTGTTTGGCGCTGTCTTCGGTGACGACGTGTGGTTCCTGGCCGGGCTCGCTGTCGTCGCCACAGTTGTGGGGCTGACCGCGTCGGCTGTCGCCCGTCGCCGCGAAGTGCATCACGCGGTCTGGTGGTTTCTCCTGGTGTTCTGCCTGACCGGCGTTTTCGGCGTCACCTTCGCACTGCGGGGCGGCGAGTCGGGGCCGGCCTCATGCGTGATCAACCATGAGATCACCGAACCGCTGAACACCACGCAAGGCTTGTGGAACCTGGCCATGTTCGTCCCGCTCGGCCTGTTCGGTGTTCTGGCACTGCGGCGTCCGCTACCCGTGCTTGCCGGTGTGCTCGTGTTGCCGTGTGCCATCGAGCTCGCCCAGGCCCTGGCCCCGTTCGTGAGCGGCATCTGCGACAGCGCCGATGTCGAGATGAACGTCAGCGGGGGCGTAATGGGCGCGGCCGCCGCGCTCATGCTGGTGCGGGGCCGCGTCGACTGGTGTTCATGGGCCAAGCCCACGCTGCTCGTGGCGGGAGTGCTCGCCGTGGCCGGGACGACCGTTTTCCAGGCGGCGATCACCGCTGACCACGTGGACGGCTCCACCAGTCACGACGCACGGGGCGACGAACGGAAGGCCGCCGAGCGTGCCATACGTCAGGCCTTCGGCGATCACTACCGCGTCGATGCCGTGCGAGTCAGCCCCGGCCTCGACGGTTACAACGGCTGGATGTCCATCCAGATCGCCGACTCGTTTCCCGCGCAGCTGATGTGGCCAGGCGGGCGCCAACTGAGCGTGAGCTTCGAGGACTCCACGCACCCGACCCGGGCAAGCTTCCCCGTCCCCGGCGCCACCACACCCCATGACGCCCGGGACGCGTACCGCATCGCCCGCTCCTACATGAAGACCCACTACCCGTGGGCGGCGACTGCCTCCAGGCATGAGACGCAACCCGTCGGCAGCAAAGCTGAGTTCGGATGGCTCACGTCATGGAGATTCAAGGAACGCGGGGTGGCCATGCCACGAAGCCTCGACGTGCAGATCAACCGCTCGGGCCGTGTCTCCCAGATGCTGGTCGACCTCGGACCCAGGCACGTGAAACTCCCGGCGCGGCTGATCCCGGCCGAACAAGCCGAGGACATCGTCCGCAAGGAGCAGCAACGGAACGGCGCCGATCCCCGTGGCCTGCGGATCCACGCCGACGTGTTGAAGACCGAACGCGCAAAGGGCTGGCAGGGACCTTGGCTCGTGGTGTGGTCCGTGAGCGTCACCGACACGGGGTGCACGCCCGACGAGGACGGCGGCGGCTGCGACCCGACGAACACGGTCCTCGACGCCGGCACGGGAAAGATTCACGACGAGTGATCCGTACCCGTTGAGGGCGGCGGGATTGGCGCCACCCTGGATCAACCGCGGTGTTTCGCAGTACGCGCTGACGCCGGGGTCCGGCAGCTGCGAGGTAACACCCGATCGACGGGACCACCCCTTCCGGATCATGCCTGGACGGCGACTGCGCTGCCACCCGATGAACGCCGCCGACCTCGTGCGATCGATTGATAAAGTCGGTCAATGACCAGTCGCAGCCGCGACCGCGTCGCAGACGTCCGCAGCGTCGTGGTCGCGCACATGATCGACTATCGGATCGAGTCCGTTGTGCCGCTTGGCGAGGGCCTGGACAACCTGGCGTACGAGGTCAACGGTGAGCTGATCGTGCGCTTCAGCAAGGAGCCCGACCTGGCACGGCGGACCGCCCTGGTGGGCCACGAGGCCCGCGTGCTTGCTGCCGTCGCCGATATCTCGCCGCTGCCCGTGCCCGAACCGACGTTCACGGTCGCGGAGCAGGGATGTCTGGCTTACCACAAGCTCCCGGGTGCGTCACTGTTGGATATGCCGCGGCACCAGCGGTCGGCCCACGGCACGTCGATCGCCGCCACGCTGGGCAAGTTGCTCAGTGCGCTGCATGCTGTTCCGATCGATCGGCTGGCCGATCTGGTGGACGCTGACCACCAGCCGCCGGCCGAGTGGCGGCATGAGGCCGCGGAGAACTATGTGACGGTAGCCGGGCAGGTACCGGAAGCGCACCGCCGACCCGTCGAGGCGTTCTTGGATGCCGCACCACCGCACGATGGATGCACCCCGACGTTCTCCCACAACGATCTGGGGATCGAGCACGTTCTCATCGACCCGGTCACATGGACGGTGACCGGCATCATCGACTGGAGCGATGCAGCCGTCGTCGATCCGGCCTGCGACTTCGGGCTGCTCTACCGCGATCTCGGCCCTGCCGCTGCCCGTGCCGCCGTCAGCAGCTATCGAACCGACGCCAACGACCTCGCGGCTCTCAGCGAGCGCGCCGTGTTCTATGCAAGGTGCAGTGTCTTCGAGGACCTCGCACACGGCATCGAGACAGAACAAGGCAAGTACGTCGACAAGAGCCTTGCGGCGATGGAATGGCTGTTTCCGCCGTAGCCGCTTCATCCCGACAGAGCGGCTATGGACATCGCTATGGACATCAACCCCCGTGCGGGTACCAGCGCCCATCGCGCCGCAGGTAGATCAACCCCTTCCACGGCCGAAGCCGGCAGGACCCCCGGACAGAGGCCCGCTCGCAGCGCATCCCTTTGCCCCGTGTGAGGGTGGGGCGCATGGGTAACTCGCGGGCGTATCCCGTCTTCCGTACCACCGACGCCGTCGAGGCGTGGACTCAGGCACTGCGTCTGAACGCTCTGCTGGAGGAGGGCGACGGCGAGGTGATCCTGATGGCCGACCTGCTGACCGTCGAGGACGCGCGGCGGATGGCGGCGGTGCTGCCCGAGGCCGAGTTCGACTACGCCGATCCCCGGGTGGACCCGGTGACACGTGACTTTCTGGAGTTCGGCATGGACATCTCCGCCGCAGAGGACTCCGTACTGGAGCCAGAACTGCCTCTGGCCGTCCTGTATTACGTTCAACCGGGCACCGTGGAGGACCGGTTCGTGCGAGCCGTGGGGAAGGGAATGGCCTCGATCGGCTGGCACGGCAGGTGGCCTGACGACACAGAGACGGATTCGTACGGCGTTGCCAAGTACGACGGCGTGGAGGTTCTCTTCAACTGCGACGACGTCAGCTGGTTGCAGCCGGCTGACCACCACACCGTCTTCGTTCACGTCGGCACGTGGGGCGATCTTCCACGGGCAGAGAAACTCGCCGCACACCTCGGCAGCACCGTGCTGGGAGGCGCCCAGCTCGGCTGGTGAGGGGCGCCCTCTGCCGGTCGGGTCGACTTCTTGAACAGTCCCTGGAAAGGACTGTGAACGCGCCTTGACATGGATCACCGAGCCGCGTTCACAGCCCCATCCGTGGTCGTATGATCTCCCGCTGGTGGTCGACACAGCTTGCGGGGGGCGAACATGGAGAGACCGGACGACCGCATCGCATCCGTCCTGCGCTTCGCCGCAGAACTCGTCGCCTGGGTGGCCACTCCCTGGGCCTTGTCCAAGTACTCATGGCTGCTTGCCGTCTTGGCGGTGGTGGTACTGATCGGCCTCCCGACCGTCTTCTCCACTCCCGGAGACAAGGCGCAGGTGATCATCCCTGTCTCGGGTACGGTCACGATCCTGCTAGTGGTGCTCCAGCTCACTGCTGCCGCGATCGCCGCATGGTTGGTATGGCCCGTCTATGCGGCAGTCCTCGTGTCTCTCCTCGTGGCCGCCACGCTCGTCACGGAACGTCAACGCTGGCAGTGGCTACTCTCCACCGACCGGCATACCGGGTGAGCTACGGAGTGGGCACCAAAGTGGGTTAGAGCCTGTCTCTTTGACGGTAGGAGACCGCACTCAGTCCAGGGTTCTTGAGCTCCGCTGCGATAGTTGCGCAGCAGCGTGACCCGTGTGAAAG